>WREK01000014.1 GCA_009779355.1 Betaproteobacteria bacterium
AACCTATCCTGTCGGTTAAAACATGCAAAGGCTTGCACAAAGGGAGGCGTTCATATAGAACCCCAACGTTGCCGCCACCCCTTTGCCACTGTACGTTGGGGTTTGCTTCGCGCACCCCAACCTATACAGTATATGCCAAACAGGTACAATCGCCCTGCCATTCATGCGCAGAGACTTTGTCAGCAGTCTGTGGCCTCCCTCAAGAGGGAGGCCATAAAGTCAGCAACGCTTTGCGTCTGACGTCCCCTGCGCTTACCTGCAGGCTGCAACGATCCCCAGTATCTCCTTGCCGTAGGCTTCCAGCTTGTGTTCGCCGATTCCCGATATCTGGTGCAGATCGTCCAGCGTCGCTGGATAGGCGATGGCGATGTCGCGCAGGGTAGCATCATGGAAAATGACATAAGCCGGCACATTGCGATCCTGGGCAGTATTTGCGCGCCAGACCCGTAGGCGTTCGAAGAGCGTGGCAGGCACACCGCCTGGGATGCTGCGTTCCCGCATTGCGCGCTGCCTTTTCGACCTGTGAAGTTTCCCTGCTGGCAACCTGACAAAAAGGCCGGCCTCGCCCCGCAACAGTGGGCGGGCAGTTTCGGTGAGCGCCAGCGCGTTATAGCGTTCATGATCGACACAGACGAAATCATGTGCCACGAGCTGCCGGAAGACCATACGCCAGCGTTTCTCATCGAGATCACTGCCGATGCCGAAAGTACTCAGTCTCTCGTGCTCCTTCTCCCGCACCTTGTCGGTCAGTTCACCGCGCAGCACGTCGATCAGGTGGCCGGCCCCGTAACGCTGACCAGTACGATACACACAGGACAAAGCCTTGCGCGCAGCTTCAGTGGCATCCCAAGTCTGAGGAGGATCGGCACAATTGTCGCAATTGCCGCAAGGCGCAGCAGTCTCTTCGCCGAAATAGGCGAGCAACTGCCGGCGGCGGCAGGCCGTGGTCTCGGCCAGCCCCACGAGTGCATCGAGCCGGTTGCGGGCGAACCGCCGGTAAGTCTCGTAATCCATACCGGCTTCACCTTCACCCGAGTCGATCATTCGGCGCAACTGAACCACGTCCCCCGCGCTCCAGGCCATCCATGCCTGTGCTGGTAAACCATCGCGGCCCGCCCGGCCTGTTTCCTGGTAATAGCCCTCGATCGAGCGGGGCAGGTCGAGATGCGCTACGAAACGCACGTCCGGTTTGTCGATCCCCATGCCGAACGCAATCGTTGCCACCATCACCAGGCCATCTTCACGCAGAAAACGCCCCTGGTGCGCCGCCCGAATCTCCGTAGGCAGCCCCGCATGATAAGGCAGCGCCGCGATGCCGTGCTCCTGTAGCCACGCGGCGGTTTCTTCCACTTTACGCCTTGAGAGGCAATAGACGATCCCCGCCGTACGCGTGAACCGGGAATGAATTTCGTTGCGGATGAAATTGAGCAACTGGCGGCGCGGGTCGGCTTTCTCGACGATCGTGTAACAAATATTGGGGCGGTCGAAACTGGAAATGAAACACCGTGCCATGCCCAGGTGCAGCCGTTGGATGATTTCATCACGAGTCTGCCGGTCGGCAGTGGCGGTGAGCGCGATGCGCGGAATGGCCGGATAGCGTTCCGGCAGGATCGACAATTGCAGATATTCGGGACGGAAATCGTGCCCCCATTGTGAAACGCAATGCGCTTCATCGATGGCAAACAGCGCGAGCTGTTCAGTATCGCGCAGGTGGTCGAGCAGATCGAGGAACCGGGGCGTCATCAAGCGCTCAGGCGCGACATAAAGAAGGTCGAGTTTGCCCGCGCGTAGCGCCCGCTCGGTGGCTTTCGCGGATTCCAGATCGAGACTGGAATTAAGATATTCCGCCGCCACGCCCGCTTCCCGAAGCGCGCTTACCTGATTGTGCATGAGCGCAATCAATGGCGAAACCACGATAGCCGTTCCAGGCCGCATCAAAGCAGGAACCTGATAACACAGCGACTTGCCGCCCCCCGTAGGCATCAGCACCAGCGCGTCGCCCCCGGCGGCGACATGCCCGATGATTGCCTGCTGATCGCCGTGAAAAGCGTTGTAGCCGAAAACGCGCGCGAGGATATCGTGAGCGTCGCGGCTCATCCGTGGCAGGCACGCATGTTACGGATACGTTCGACAAGCCCGGTAGTCGAACGCGCGAATTCGAACGGAATCGAATGCACACTGCCGCCCCAGGCAAGCACTTCGGCTGCACCAACGATGGCATCAATGGCCCAATCCCCCCCTTTTACCAGCACATCAGGGCGGGACTCGATGATCCGGCCGAGCGGTGTCTCCTCTGCGAACCAGGTCACAAGGCCGACGCTCTCCAACGCGGCAATTAACGCCATACGGTCTTCCAGCGGGTTCAGCGGGCGGCCCTCCCCCTTGCCAAGCATTCTCACCGAATCGTCGCTATTGAGCGCCACCACGAGCGAGGCGCCCAGCGCGCGCGCGCGGGAAAGATAAGTCACATGCCCGCGATGGAGGATGTCGAAGCAGCCATTGGTAAACACTAACGGGCGCGGCATCTCTGCCACGCGAGAGGCAAAACTCTGCGGCGGGCAGTATTTGGTCTCAAACAACAGGCGTTCACAAGGCATTTGGGGAAAAGGAAACGCTCAGGGTAAGGTGACCATTGTAAAGTAAAAAATGAAACCTTTATTCCTGTCCCGCTTGCGGAAGAGGGGGCATGCATATCAGATATGACTGTAGGTTGGGCAAGCCGCAAAGCGTCGCCATCCGACGGTTGTACCGCCCGATGCGAGAGCATCGCAATATGAAATGAGGAATTGTGACGCTTCGCGTCAGAGGGCTACGACCGGCGGATGGCGGCCTTCGGCCTTATCCGCCTACGATTCACTCCTGGCTACGCTTGCTGCTTTACGCCGTAGCCTGCCGCTTGCGCGTGATGATGCCGACAATGCCCAGACCGGCCAACAGCATGGCCCAGGTTTCGGGTTCGGGAATAGTGTTGAGGTTGTAGGCAAGGGTGAAACCGGTAACTTCAGCGCCGACCTTGATCCACCGGAGCACAGAGACATCACCTTCATCGAGCCAAGCGAATATAGCATCGTTTTCAATGACTGAAGTCAATGACTGGCTAGTGCCATCGGAGTAATAAACAAATGAGTTTTGGAAGTCAAAAATGCCATATCCGTTACGCGGTATTGCATCCAGATTTTCGCCATCGACAGAATACATACTTGTCCCAAGCGCTGGATCATGATACGGGCTATTTCTGTTGATGTTCGTCTCAAGAGCTATTATTGTCTCTGAAGGGTCTGTGAAATAGCGCCTAACATAAAGTCCTCCGAATTCCTCATCACTGACCGGAAGGTAGCTTCCGCCAAGTTCTTTATCATAAAAACGAAAGACGCCTTCATGGGAGCCATCATTATGAATCCCTATGAAGTCATAAACACCATCAGCGGTCGTAAAAGCAAATGCCGGAACACTACCCATAACAGCGGCAAAGGACAGCGCTAAGGCGGCGGTGGTTGAGCGGTTCATCATTAATTCTCCTCATTGGATACACAAAACGTCTTACTTGCGAAATTTTTCGCACCGGACAAAGCGGCTTTAGTATAACTACGTAAACTAGCCCAATCTTTTGATGTATATCAATATGTTGCATATGCTGCCAGGGTAGACGTCATGTGGGTCGACGCACGGTCGGTTCGCATAGGTTGGGGTGAGCGCAGCGAAACCCAACGTCATCGGAAAAATATGGTGGCAACGTTGAGATTCGCTTCGCTCATCCCAACCTATAAACTCACGTCGTTTCAAATAATCGGACTCGGGCCACAACCTGGCTCAGAAAAATTACACCGACCTCGTGGAAATCAACACCTTGAAACTGCCGAAATTGCCGCACAATACGGATGGAAGCGCACTTCGGGGTACCCACGCCCGCAAGCGGGAGAAGGAAACGAATGTACAGATTTAAATCGAAAATGCTCCATCATTGGACTTTCCGCCGCCCAAAGCTAAAATAATAGTATCGGATCGGCAAGAGCAGCGCCGTTCCAGGCTGATCAGCCGTACGGTCGGGATGGGGCAGATTGATGAGGATTGAATGAGACTGCTTTCGATTTTCGCGTTGCTGTTCCTGATTTCTATCCTGCTGCATGGGGGCCTGAAAGAATGGAACGTTCCGGAGCCGCTGGACGAGCATGCAGAACATGACATGGAAGAGGTAGCGGACGCGGGGCCGGTACAGGCAGAGCAGGAAGACTTCTCCTCTCTCATTTTCAGCCAGCCTTATCCTGTCAGGCATTTCGATTTCGAACAGGAAGATATTTTCAGCATTATCGAAATCGAGATCAAAAACCTGATCGTCGGCAGAAATGACGATAGCTTCAAGACGAAAAATCATCTTTGCGCCGTGGGTTACGAATTCCCACGCCAAGGAAAGAAGAAGGGCTTCGTGAAAAAAGAAGTCGTTGTTTATTGGCGTGAAGCCAAGATGCTCTATCGCTGGATGGGAGGCGATCCCAAAGCGGCAGCGCAGGATTTTTACAATGCCCGCTCCCTGATGTATTCGCGCAGCATCCCCCTCGATCCCGACCGGGACATGATTGGAGTGGAAGGAAAAAAAAACGGGGATGGATTTGACGACTATACAGAGCGGGCCGAAAAAGTAGTTGCCGATTGCAAGATGCATGGTAAGGTATATGAGATTGAACCTTTCAGGCCGCCTCCACGTGGGTTCAAAATACCGGAAGGCGGAGGCCACCGCCCCCATCCTCCTGCTACTCCGCCTACTCCCGTGACGCCTGCTTCCTCTCCGCTCGTGTGAGCCGCAACAGTATCTCAAGTGCCCGCGCCGCAATAAACAGCCCGATGCTGGCCGTCATCGCCATGCTGGAGCCATAACCGGCGCACGACAGTCCCTGTGGCCCTGTGTCACATGCCGGTGGCCGCCGCAAAGGTTCGTTTGAAGTCACGACTTCAATACCGAATTTCTTACCGGGTTCGCGTGTAAAACCATGCTCGCGGCGTAGCCGCGCCCTGACCTTGGAGAGCAGAGGGTCTTGCGTCGTGTGCGCGATATCTTCAACCCGTATCCGTTGCGGGTCGGTTTTGCCGCCTGCCCCGCCCGCCATCAGCAGCGGCAGGCGTGCCTGACGGCAATGAATGGCAATAGCGGCCTTGGCGCGCACATCGTCAATGGCATCGACCACGAGGTCGATGCCGCATAGCAGCGCTGCGGCATTTTCCGGTGTCAGAAAATCTTCCACCGTCTCGATGCGGCACTGTGGGTGGATGCTACAAATCCGTGCGGCCATTGCTGTGACCTTGGCCTGTCCAAGCGTGCCGTCGAGAGCGTGGATTTGTCGGTTGATGTTGGACTCGACGAGGTTGTCGGGATCAATCAGTTTGAGCATGCCTACGCCGCTACGCGCCAGCGCCTCGGCTACCCAACAGCCCACACCGCCGATTCCAACCACCGCCACCCGCGCTGCCGCGAGGCGCGTGACCGTCCCTTCGCCATACAGGCGTTCGAGACCGCCGAAGCGACGTTCGGAATCGACACCAGGGGGAGTAAAGGAATGATTGGGCACGGCAGGAAAACGAGTAAACACATGTCGAAGAACCCCCGGCCGTCAAACCGGGGCGACTCCTCGACAACTGTCGTGATCTTACCGCGTATCCAGTGTTTTGCAGGGCCAAACCGGCTTCAGGCCGCAACGGCGTGCGCCAGATTCATTTCTTCCGTTCCCTCTATCGCCTGTTTTTCGTGGAGGCGATCCAGCCATGTTTCTAGTCCTTGCGCATTGAGGCAGAGATCGGGCCGCAGCAGGTTGAGCGAGATTTCTTCGTTGAGCGCCCATTGCTGCCGGGCTCTTTCTTCGCGCACGAGTCCTTCCAGGCCGGAAAGAATCTCGGTGTGGCGTACAAGCCCGTTGCCGCGCGCTGCCTGCGCAATCGCTACCTGAGCATGGATCAGGCGGAACAGGTCGTTTGCCAAGCGCTCGATGCCCGTGACCTTCCCGTAGCGGGCGAGGTACATTGCCTCCGGTTCATAGGCAAGCATGCGGGCGATGGACTCTATCATCGCCACGGGGTCGTACTGCGCGGGCGGAGAGGACGGAAAGACAAAAGAACGTTTGCTGACATCGAATTCGCGGTATGAAATCCCGAATGAATCGCCAGCAAAGAATGTGTTCGTGCGTTCGTCCCATACCACGATGTGATGTCGGCTGTGGCCGGGCGTATGGAGAAGCTTCAACGCGCGGTTGCCAAGGGGCAATTCCATGCCGTCGTAGGAAGGAATGACGTGCTCTCTATCTACTGGCGCCAGACGGCCATACAGGCGGAAAGATTGATCCAGACCGAACGTCTTGATGATTCTTTCCCAGAATTGCGTCGGGTGCGCCAGATAGCTCATGGCGCCCGGATGAACGATCATATGGGCGCGTGGCAAAGCGCACATCAGACTGCACACGCATCCGGCATGGTCGGAATACAGATCGGTAAGAATCACCCATTCGACGGCTTCGGGGACGACGTTCAAGCCGGCAAGCGCAGAAAGAATATGCGGAACCGACGCGTTACTGCCGGTATTGATGATTGCTACCCGACCGTGGTCGATGACAAAATATACGCTTGCCGCTTTCGACGGACTGCCGTAGCCCGAGTCAACGACACAGACGCCGTTGGGCTGGCGAACAACGCCTTGCATGAGCTTCCCTCTCAATAGTTGATTTGCTTATTTTAAACAGTTATACACTCGTCAATTCCAAGCGCTGCTCAACATGACGGTGGAAACTGTACAAGTTATTACGTTACACCGCTGTCACTCGCCGAAGGAGGGATTTTTTCACATATTTATCCAATTTTGAGCCACCCCGACTCCTTAGCCGGTAATCTCTCAGGACGGCCCAAAAAAGCCTTCGCTTCCATGACGTTTACCGTGCTTTAAGCCGCGCCGCTCACGCGCATTATGGGGATTGAAGCTCCGGCAACTTGCACGATGCCTCTTTACGAGTCGACGTGGATCCGATTGGATGCACCCCAGGCAGAGAACTGCTCAAAATTGCCATGCGCAGCATGTCGACCACTCCCCCGCGCGGGTAAGTCACCCGCCATGCCAAGGCTATCCGGCGTACGGGTTCGGGATGGGCAAAGGGACGAACTTTCAGCAACGGATTATTGGCTTCAAGCCCGTCCGCCGCAGTGCTTGGCAGCACCGTTACGCCGAGGCCGGTGGAAACCATATGACGAATGGTTTCCAGCGAACTGCCTTCGAGCGTGCGTTGCAGGTCGCTGACACTTTGGCACTCCGGGCAAACTTCCAGAACCTGGTCGCGGAAACAGTTGCCTGCGCCAAGTAGCAACAGCTGTTCGTCAGCGAGCATCTCCGGGGTGATTTCCTTTTTTTTGACCCACGGGTGCTGGGCAGGCAACAACACACGGAAAGGCTCATCATACAATGGCTGTGTAACGATGCCCGGCTCGGTGAACGGCAAACTAATGATGATGACATCCAGTTCGCCGCGCTTGAGCGCTTCGGCCAGATGAGCCGTGTAATTTTCCTGGATGACGAGCGGCATGCGCGGCGCACGCTGGTGCACCTTAGGGATCAAGTGCGGCAGCAGATATGGCCCTATGGTGTAGATTGCCCCCATGCGAAACGACCCGACGAGCGGATCTTTACCGGCGGCGGCAATCTCATGGATGTGGTTGACAGCGGTCAGCACCTTTTCGGCCTGGGTCACGATGTGCCGGCCAGCTTCCGTAATTCTGACCTCGCTGGCGGCGCGCTCGAAAAGCAGAATGCCGAGTTCTTCTTCGAGCTTCTTGATTGCAACGGACAGTGTGGGTTGCGAAACACGGCATCTCTCTGCCGCACGGCCAAAGTGCTTTTCGCGAGCCAAAGCCAGAAGGTAGCGCAAATACGTTAACGTCATTAAATTTGGTGCGCCCATGTTGTAGCAGGTCGTGTCACGTATTGTGACGTCGTTTTTATTTGAGAATGCCTTGTCCAGATGCTTAACGCAAGGGAGAATGTTATTTTTAGGAACCCCTGCATAACCCCAACACTGGATTGCTTCGCTTGCAATGACGGTATTGGTTGAATCCATTGACCTTCCTGCTCAGTCATTGCGAGGATCAAAGCGACGAAGCAATCCAGAAAAGGGTTGTGCAGAGTTTCCTTTATGTGTTGTATTTTTACCTTCCGGCAACGTGTCGGAAATCCTATAACAGCAACGGCATCAAATGACGTTGCCGTTACTGCAAACACCGTTTTAGTATGAATGTATTCATGAAACCAGGGCTTCTCCAAGTTTGTTGCAAAAAACCCCGCCTACGGTATTAGTATTAGGGAATTCTGAAGATACTGTTCCGATTTATCCTCTTGCGTTAAGGAATACCCATGAAAAGAACCCTTTTTATAGCAGCCCTGACCTTCGGCCTGGTCGCCTGTCTTCCTGAAGATGGCCCGGTTCTCCCCAAGGCGCATGCCGATGATGCGCCCGTTGCGGCCATTCAACGCGGCTTACCCAACTTCGCCGATCTGGTCGAGAGAGTGAGTCCCGCCGTGGTCAATATCAGCGTCGACCAGACCATTCAAGCAAACAACGACGATGGCAATCCTTTCTCAGGCGATCCTTTCTTCGATTTCCTGCGCCGTTTCGGCGTGCCGACACCAGGACCGGGTTTTCCTCCCAACCATCCCGGTGTTCCCCGTGTCCGGCAGGGGATCGGTTCCGGTTTCATCGTCAGTAGCGATGGCTATGTGCTCACCAACGCGCATGTAGTCGGCGACAGCAAAGCGGAAGTTACCGTCAAGCTAAGCGACAAGCGCGAGTTCAAGGCCAAGGTCATCGGCATCGACCGCCGCACCGACGTAGCCGTCATCAAGATCGATGCCAGGAACCTGCCTGTCGCCGTTATCGGCAATCCCGATACTGCCCGCGTCGGTGAATGGGTTGCGGCGATTGGCTCACCTTTTGGTTTCGAACACTCCGTCACCGCTGGCATTATTTCGGCCAAGGCGCGCCAGCTGCCGGACGAAAATTACGTGCCTTTCATCCAGACCGATGTAGCCATCAACCCTGGCAACTCTGGGGGGCCGCTCTTTGATCTCAATGGCCGCGTCATCGGCATCAACTCGCAGATTTATTCACGCTCCGGTGGTTTCATGGGCATTTCCTTCGCGATTCCCATCGATGTCGCCATGAAAGTGAAGGATCAACTCGTCCAGCATGGCCGGGTACAGCGTGGCCGCCTGGGTGTTTACATCCAGAGCATGAGCCCGGATCTCGCGCCTTCGTTTGGCCTGGATGCGTCGCGCGGCGCATTGGTGGCGCAGGTCGAACCTGGCAGTTCCGCTGCCCGCGCCGGATTGAAGCCAGGCGATATCGTGCTCAAGGTTGACGGCAAGGAAGTAAACGAAACCAATGAGTTGCCGCGTCTCATCGGCGACAGGCGGCCAGGCAGCAAAATCAAGCTCGAAGTCTGGCGCGATGGCAAGGGCCGGGAAGTTACCGCCGTGCTTGATGAACTGCCGCAGGAAGAGATCGCGCAAAACCAAAACGACAAGAATCCGCGCGACAAACTTGGTCTCAATCTGCGCCCCCTCACTGCGCAAGAAAGTGCGCACCTCGGCGTGACGGGTGGCTTAGTAGTCGAAGCGGTCGATGGGCAAGCGGCGCGCGCCGGCTTGCGTAACGGCGACGTGATCTTGAGCCTGAACAATCAACCGGTCACATCCTTGGCACAACTCCGGCAATTGGCCGAGAAAGCAGGCAAACGCTTTGCCCTGCTGGTTCAACGTGGCAACACGAGGCTTTTCGTCCCGTTCAAGCTCGACTGACGCCCGAAAACAAGGCATCGCACGCGGCACGCCGGACAGTCCCTGTCCGGCGTGTTTCTTACCCCCCCCTTAAACCTTGAAACGCGCCACCGACTCCTGTAGTTGCGTGGCAAGCTGTTCCATCTTGTGCGCTGCCTCTTCCGTAAGCCCGATGGCGATATCGTTCTCCCGCGCCATGTCGGCAATAACTTCAATGCTCTTTGTTACCGAGGCGCTGGTATTTCGCTGCTCCATGGTGGTTACGGCGATCTGGTCGATTCCGTCTCCGACTTCCACGACCAGTTCATTGGTGGAGGTCAATATTTCTGTTACTCCCCTGGCCATGTTGCGGCTCACTTCAAGGCGTTCCAACCCACTTTCAATGGACTCCTGTACCTGGTTCGACCGCTGGCCGATATCCTGGGTGATCTTGTCGATCTGTCCCGCTGAATGAGCCGATTTTTCAGCCAGCTTGCGCACTTCGTCAGCCACCACTGCAAAGCCCCGCCCATGTTCCCCAGCACGCGCGGCTTCAATGGCTGCATTGAGTGCAAGCAGGTTGGTTTGCTCTGCAATCTCTCGCACGTTCTGTGTCATGCTGTTGATGGACTGGGTCGACTGGACGAACGCACCCATCGTATCGGCCATATTCTTGACAGCCTCCTGCACCTGGCCCATTTCACCGACCAGTTGATGGAGACTGGATTGTCCTGCCCGCGAACGTTCCAGGCTCTCGTGTGAGCGCGAGCGCACCTTTTCGGTTTTGTCGGTAACAAACTGGATATTGCTGTTGAGTTCCTCAACCGCTTGGGCGGCCTGTATCGAATGATCTGCCTGCCGATGCGAACTTTTGGCGATCTGCTCCGATTTCCCGGCCATGTTGTGCGCCTGTTTGGCAACATCGACGGACGAAGCGCCCACCTGCCGCACCAAACCGGCAATCACGCCGAGCATATGGTTGAACATGTTGGCTGCGCGCCCGACTTCATCCTGGTTCCCTGCGTCCAACCGCCGGGTCAGGTCACCGTCGCCATGGGCAATTTCAGACATGCCTTTAGCCAGGTGCGATAGCGGGCGGATCACGAAATGCCGGATAAAAAAGTAAACAAACCCCAGCAACGGCAAGGAAATGGCAATGGCAAACAGGATGCTTCCATTGCGAAAGCGGCTTGCAGCCTCATTGGCCTGACTTAGGGAAATGCGCATGCTTACCGCACCCAGAGGCTCGCCTTCTTTAACCATATGGCATACAGTACAATCCTTGCCGAGATAATTCTTTGAAGCCAGTGCCGGAATCACTACCCGCAGATACTCACCTTGCGCGTTTTTTTCCATTTGCATGTAGGGTTCTCGTTTTTCAATGATTTGGCGTTCAAACGCGTTAGGCGCTATTGTTGCGTCGTTGCCGGGGCCATAAATTTTGCTCACTGCCTCGCCTCGGATCACCTTGAGCTCATTGACCAGGGACAACTCCTTGATCTGATCGAGAAATACATTGCGTTGATCTACGGTTCCAGTGATCATCATCCCTGTCAGGCCAGCCATTGTCATTTCATTGACCGTTTGCGCAAAATCCTTCGAGTGGTCGATGACAATACGGTTATTGCTCCGGTTTCCCCATATGATCATGCTGGCCCATGCAATCAGCAGCAAGATTCCAATTGCAGCCGTGAGGCGAACCCATATAGGCAGATTTGTTAGATAGCGCATGATATTTCCCTCAACTAGCGCACCAGTAACGGAACAAAACGGCAAAAGAGCAGTCATTATTGCCGACAGTTGCTCCTATACCTGTTATTACGGCACGGCACGCACGCGGTTTAGCTTTTTTGCTCTACGCACGCAACATTTTTTCTAGTTGCGGTACAAATTGACTGTTGCTATCATCACCAACTCTTCAAGATGACGATCTATCACAAGTTTCGCGCAATGCGATATAAAGCCAAGCGAGCCGTCATTCATCCGGCATTTTATTCATCACTACATGAGGCAAACATGAAAAAAATCGCCATTGCCGCCATAGTCGGCATTGTTACCCTGTCCCTGACGAGCGGCGTTTTCGCTCAGGTCAAACCGGAAGACCAAATCAAGTTCCGGAAGGCGGCTTACAGTTTTTCGGCCTGGAATATGGGCAAAATCAAGGCAAACCTCGAAGGCGCTTATAATGCCGAACAGGTCAAAGCTGCCGCCGAGGCCGTTGCTGCGGTAGCGAATTCTGGCCTTGGCGCGCTTTTCAGCCCTGGAACCGAAAAAGCGATCGGCGAACAAAAAACCGCCGTTAAGCCGGAACTGTTCCAGAAGACCCCCGAAGTTGTCAAATTGGCTGGCGATTTTGCCGCTGCTGCGAACGAACTCGTCAAGGCCGCTGAAAGCGGCGATGCTGCCGCTGTTAAAGCCGCCCACGGCAAAGTCAGCGCAACCTGCAAAGCTTGCCACGACGACTTCAAAACCCGCTGATTGCATGGAGGGGGCTTTAATGCCTCCTTATGGCTGCTTCCAGACCAACAAAACCCCGCCATGGCGGGGTTTTGGCATTCCAAATGCAAAAAGTCACACCAGAGCGTCTCAAGTGTCCCGCTGCTTTTCCAGAGCGCAGTAAGCTTGCACGTATGATTTTCCCAGCAACGGATGACGGCGATGTTTCAATCCACGCCCGTGCACGGGCGACAAAAGCGCTTGAAAGAGGTTACGCCTCTCACAAGCGAGATTATCCCCCTAAAGGGGGAGGTTTCTAACCGTGGTTTGTTTTTGATGAAACCGCACTTTGCACCTTTCCACATTTCGTCCCTGTCATGCGCCTTCGCGTTTGCCGCTATCATGGCAGTGTCCCCCACGGTGGTGCGTGCCGACATATGGGAGAAGACCGCAGCATCCGTGGGCGGTAAACCGGGTAATCGCAGCAAAGCGTCTCTCAATTCCGTAAACAACATCAGCAAACTGGCCGACACAGCCGACCAGGCCGCCCGAAATGCCCTGGCTTCACCGCCGCTCAATCCCATGCTGCTCCGCACCGCTGCCACGGTAGAGGATGACGCGCCAACGACGGTCGCTCCTGACCAGCCTGCGGTTACCCCGCCTCTTCCTATCCAGTTCCAGGCAATCCCGATATCAGGCGTGCCACAGAAACCGGCAGCCCCTAAGCGCCCCGAACGGCCGGTAGCCCCACAATCGCAATCTACCTCGCCTCCCTCACCTCCCTCACCGCGCGGATCGGCGACACAACCCCTCATTTTGCCTGCTTCCGCCACGTCGCCGCGAACCAGGGTAAACGCGCCTGCGCGGCAGCACGTCCTTTTTCCGGCAAATATCGAGAGTTGGGGTTATTCCGGCGCGATTGGCCCCGAGTTCTGGGGGAAATTGCGCCCGGAATGGAACTTGTGTGCCGAGGGCAAGCGACAATCTCCCGTTGACTTCATAGAGGCCAAACCTGTCACGGTCGATCTCGATCCGGTGAAGTTCGACTATCGACCGGCGAGCTTCGTCGTCATCAACGGTTCCCGGCAGTTGCTGGTCAAAATTACCGAAGCCATGGGCATGGAGGTGCGCGGACAGCGTTACGTCCTGGAAGGTTTTACCCTTCATCGTCCGGCTGAAATGCGCATCGATAACAAGATTGCCGACATGGAGGCGCATTTTTTCCATCGCGACGATAAGGGCCGGGTCGCGGTGCTAGCCGTGCAATTCGTGCGTGGCGGCCAGCCGAGCGCGCCGCTACAGACCCTGCTCAACAACCTGCCGCTGGAAAAAGGGGACAGTTACTTGCCCCAGACCACGCTGGACATGGCCGCATTCCTACCGTCGGGCACGGCGCATTATCTCTACATGGGTTCGCTCACCACTCCGCCTTGTACGGAAGGCGTGCTATGGGTGGTGATGAAGGAGCAGATGACGCTCTCGGATGGGCAATACGAGGTTTTTTCCCATCTTCACGCGGATAACGCCCGTCCGCCACAACCCGCCTTTGACCGCTTGATTCTGGAATCGCGCTGAATACGAGTGATGGCAAGGATTCTTTCGTTTTGGTAGTGCACGGGCAATCGTAAAAACGCCCACGTATAATAGACGCATTCCGTGCAAACAAGCTACAAAACGGCCAATTCCAGGGCACGCGCGCGAGGATTTAGTTGCTGCCGTGCCAAGGGATATATGCCAGGTTGTTCGAAAGGCTCGCGCGGGCAGCCGCGCCTTGATGGTAAGGGGACAGAAATCCGAATGCTCCTGCGGAAGAAAGTATCGAAGGCGGCGATCACCATGATCATGGATGTATCGCGTTCGGCTATGTTGCACTTTATTCGGTCGCGAAGTTTGGAGAACTGATGGAGACTAATCAAACAAGCTCGCAAGTGCTCAATGCCGCACTGAAGCAGCCGAATGGCGCACGGTTCTACCGCTGTGCCCTCCAGGTCAATCCGTTCGCGTACCACGTTCGTCATGGGAAGCAGATCACGTTTCAGACCGAGACTGAGTACAACAACGCCATCATCGAAGCCTGCCACACCAATGGCATTGAGGCCATCGCGGTCACCGATCATTATCGCGTGGCCGACTCGTGGGGTCTGATTCGGTCGGCGCGGAAACAAGGAATATCAGCATTTGGCGCGTTCGAGGCAGCTTCCAGGGATGGCGTCCACTTCCTTTGCCTCTATGACCCGGAAAAGGACGACAGCCTGGAACGCTTCATCGGTGAGTTCGGGATCCGAAGCAGTAAAGACCTGTCACCCTCTGGCAACAAGGATTGCCTGGAACTTGTCGAATGCGTCCGTATGCAAGGTGGAATCGCCATCGCCGCACATGTTGCCGCTGACAATGGTTTGCTCGCGACATTGGAGGGTCAGCCGCGTATGAGAGCCTGGAAGTCACCAGAACTCATCGCCTGCGCACTGCCTGGGCCGATCGCTGATGCGCCACAGAACCTGCGCGCTATCCTGGAGAACAGGGACGCCCAGCATAAGCGCGAACAGCCAATGGCTGTCATCAACGCATCCGATGCTAATGATCCAGCGGATCTTACCGAGCCGAAAGCAAGCTGCTTCATCAAAATGTCGGCGATTTCGATCGAGGGCTTGCGCCAGGCGTTCCTTGATCCAGGCTCGCGCGTCCGTCTGAACAGTGACCCAGATCCCATGCTGCATGCGGAGTTTATTGCCATGGCCTGGGAGGGCGGATTTCTTGACGGAACCAGATTACGTTTCAATACCAACTTGAATGTCTTGATCGGCGGGCGGGGCACAGGGAAATCGACCATTATTGAAAGCCTACGCTATGTACTGGGCATCGATCCGCTGGGCGAAGAGGCCACCAAGGCACATCAGGGAGTGCTGAAGCACGTCCTGAAGAGCGGTACTAAGGTGTCGTTGCTGGTTCGTTCGCATCACCCGGCCAGGCACGACTACACCATTGAACGCACGATCCCGAATCCGCCGGTGATCAAGGATGAGTCGGGAAATATCCTGAATCTGTTGCCCCGCGACGTGATGCCCGGCGTCGAAGTGTTTGGGCAGCATGAAATTTCTGAGCTGACCAAGAGCCGCGAAAAACTTACTCTACTGCTGAAACGGTTTGTTGAACGCGACCCGAACGCCGACGCTCAAAAGGCCAAACTGCGCCTTGACCTTGAGCGCTCGCGTGGCAGGATTAACAACGTGCAACGCGAGATGAAGCTGATCAACGAGCGTTTATCGCTTTTGCCGGGGCTTGAAGAAACACAGAAGCGCTTTCAGGATGCAGGGCTTGAGGAACGTCTCAAAGAAAAAAGCCTTTTTGTTCGCGAAGAGCAAGTGTTGAAAACGCTAAGGGAGCGTCTGGCGCCTCTCGCGATTGCCCGTATAGAACTCGCCGACCAGTTGCCAATCGATACGGCATTTCTATCTGCAAAGGCGCTGGATGGTCTTCCAAACGCCCCCATGCTGCATGAAGGCGCTGCTATCCTCAATCGTGTGTCGAACGAGTTGCAGGAAGCGGCCGGACGGATCGGCGGCATCATTTCCCGAGCCGAAAACGAATTGACCGCTTTGCGCACAAATTGGGACGCTCGCAAACTGGCTGCCGATGCTACCTACCAGTCGCTCCTGCGCGAACTGCACAAGTCCAAGGTGGACGGTGAAGAATTTATCCGTCTGCGGCGACAGATTGAGGAATTGAAACCGTTGCAGGAAAAGAGGGAGGCATTGACTCGTGACCTGGACGTGCACTCGGCCAACCGTCGAAACTTGCTGAATGAATGGGAGAATCACCTGGCCGCAGAGTACAGGGCGCTTGAGAAGGCGGCCAAGCGTGTTTCACGCAAGCTTGAGGGTCGCGTTCGGGCCATGGTCAGCACGGGTGGCAATCGTGAGCCATTTGAAAAGCTCTTGCGCGACGAAGTCGGCGGCAACCTTGCCGCCGCACTGGATTGCTTCAAGAGCCGGGAAAACCTCTCCTTGTCCGATCTGGCGCAGCGCTGGCGCGAGGGCAAGGATGCACTCGCTCGCCATTACGGATTATCTGCGGCCGTAGCAGAACGAATGGCACAGGCGGCCCCCGACGTGGTGATGAAGTTGGAAGAGTTGGATCTTCCTGCGACGACAACGATCGAACTAAACACCGCATCAGAAGGCGACCCAGATTGGCAAACCCTTGAGGCGCTTTCAACCGGCCAAAAAGCGACGGCAGTTCTATTGCTGCTGCTCCTGGAGTCAGATGCGCCACTGATCGTGGATCAGCCGGAAGACGACCTCGACAATCGCTTCATCACCGACGGCGTCGTGCCGACCATGAAGGACGAAAAGCGCAGGCGGCAATTTGTTTTTTCGACCCACAATGCCAACATTCCAGTTCTTGGTGATGCCGAGCTGATTATCGGTCTCTCCACCGGCATACGGGACGACGCTGCTCAAGGGCGTATCAATGAGCGGCACATAGGGTCGATCGATATTCAACCGGTGCGCGAGATGGTCGAAGAGATTCTGGAAGGCGGGAAAGCGGCGTTCGAGATGAGGCGTCAAAAATACGGATTTTAATCATGACCATGACCCATACCGAGCTATTGGAAATCATCCGAAACGGTGAGAATTCTGGCGTTGAGTTCAAGCGCGATGATATTCAAAATCATGACCTCGCCAGGGAGTTGGTTGCCTTCGCGAATCTCGGTGGCGGCATAGTGCTACTTGGTGTTGAGGACGATGGCAGCATTAGCGGGATCACACGACCAAATCTTGAAGAATGGGTAATGACATCGTGCCGGGACAAAGTCCGACCGGGCCTCATTCCGTTCTATGAACAGATCAAGGACGTTGACCCAGGCAAAAACGTCGCTGTTGTGCGTGTTTCGCGCGGCTTCGACGTTCACACCATGTGGCACAACAACAAGAACGCCTACTATATCCGGGTTGGCACACAGAGCCGTGAGCCAACCCCAGAAGAACTTGGTCGACTGTTCCAGCAACGTGGCACGTTCCGAGCAGAGTTGCGCCCTGTATCAGGAGCAACACTGGCAGACCTGGACATGCGGCGCTTAGTGAATTACTTCGCAAACGTGAGGAAGCAGGACGCACCTGATGCGAATGATAATGCCGCGTGGAAATCGCTTTTGTTCAACACAGAGATCATGGTGGAAGACGGCATCACTGTATCGGGTATTCTCCTGTTTGGTTGTACGCCTAATCGATTCCTGCCCCAAGCTGGTATTGACGCAGCCGCATATCCGGGAGCGGACAAGGACTATGCGGCGGTTGAACGAATCGCTTTACGCGGGCCGATGACCCCGCTTCTGAACGCCGCTGACGAGATCGTCGACGCTGGCCTGGTTGAACAGGCACTTGCCTTTGTCCAGAGAAACACGGTTGTCGAGGGACAGCTTGAAGAGGGTGGCGGGCGCCGCGAGAACCGCTCGGCTTATCCCCATGAAGCCATCCGGGAAACAATTGTCAATGCCTTAGTCCATCGGGATTATCTCTTGTCAGGCACCGACATCGAACTTGCCATCTACGCGGATCGCCTGGAGATCACATCTCCCGGCAGGCTGCCAAACGGCATCACGCCCGTCCGGATGTTGGCCGGTTGTCGAGCGGCGCGAAACCAACTCATCAAGGATGTGATGCGCGACTACCGCTACCTCGAACATTCCGGGATGGGTGTGCCGCGTAAGATCGTTAAATGCATGAGGGAGCATAACGGAACACAACCCCGACTCATTGAAGACGGAGAACGCTTCACCGTTTGCCTTCTTCGGTAGGCAACAGGCATGAGACGGGCAATCACTTATGCGTTTCAACATCATTTCCTGACCGCTTTGTAACCAACAGACTTGTTGCCCAAATTTGCACAAATCCTTACGGTCATCCAGCACGGGGCGGCACAAAAAATCCCCGCATGGACGAACCATGCGGGGATTGACGGAGAACCGACTTTCCGGGTGAGTCTTACCTGTCGTCGACCAGATTGCCGTTCTTGAGCAATTGGTCGATCGCATCCTGGCCCTGGTAACCCAAATCCACTCCCTCAAGCACGATGTTCAATGTCGGTGCGGACGTATCGACAGGCGTAACAGCAATCAACGTATTGCCGTTATCGACGGACACATCCAGGTGAGCAGTATTGAAGAGGTAGTCATTGCCTTGTTGAAGCAGGTCGCGCAGGTCGAGCTTGTCACCTTCCCGGAGATTGAACCCGGTCACGGTGTTCGTCACGTCGGCACCGTCCCCGAGATCGCTCAGAGACCACTTGAAGATGTCGACAACGCCATCCGTACTGTTCAACTCCTCGTGACCGACACCACCTGCTGTCAGCTTTTCAGGCCCCGGCACATGGAACGTTACCGTCGCCCAGTTGCTTGGGGAGCCGTCACCGTCGTTCAACTGGTACTGGAACGAATCATCGCCAATGAAACTCCATGGAGCCCTGTACTCGAAGCTGCCGTCCTGGTTGATCCACACCAGGCCGCCATTGGCGGTTGTCAGTGTTGCCGGGCCGCCCGGGTTGTATTCGCTGTCCGGGACGGAAATTGACGCTGCATTTTCGTCCGCCCTGACCTGCCAGACAATGTTCTGGATGGGGTCTGAGCCATCCTTGATATAGTCGGCCGACATGATGTCGTTGCTCAGGACGTTGTCGCTGAGGCGGAGCGCGGCCTGGAGTTTGCTCAGCGCGTAGTCGTCGTCATTGGCCACCGGCACGGAGTCGAGGATGTTGATGTATGCCGTGGCAGAGGCGTCCCTCACGGTCCCGCTGGCATCCTTTACGCGGTACTGGAAGCTGTCAACGTCCGGGATATTGTCGCTGTGGTCGCGCGTGGGGGCGGTATACAGGAAGGTACCGTCCTGGAAGATCGTGACTTTCCCTTCCAGCAGCGTCCCGAACGTGAGTCCGTCCGCCGGAACGTTTTGCCAATCGCCGTTTACGAGCACCTGGCCGACCGTGGCGTCATGGCCAGCCTTGTCGTTAGCCAGGACGCTGGCCATAGGCGCGCTCGGATCTGTGCTCGTGGCTTCCATCACATCGTAGTGGTCGTCCACCGGCTTGATCGGGGGCCCCGGCACATGGAACGTTACCGTCGCCCAGTTGCTTGGGGAGTTGTCACCGTCGGTGAGCTGGTACTGGAACGAATCATCGCCAATGAAATCCCGTGGAGCCCTGTACTCGAAACTGCCGTCCTGGTTGATCCACACCAGGCCGCCATGGACGGTTTCCAACATTGCCGGGCCGCCCGGGTTGTATTTGGTGTCCGGGACGGAAACTGACGCTGAATTTTCGTCTGCCCTGATCTGCCAGACAATGTTCTCGATGGGGTCTGTGGGGCTTGCGCCTACCTTGGTCGTGTCGGCCGACATGATGTCATTGGTCATGACGTTGTCGCTGATGCGGAGCGCGGCCTGGAGTTGACTCAGCGCGTAATCGTCGTCATTGGCTATCGGCACGGTGTCGAGGATGTTGATGTATGCCGTGGCAGAGGTGGAGGAACCCTTTACGCAGTACCGGAAGCTGTCAACGTCCGGGCCGTCCGTATCCACCCCATTGCCGCTGTTGTAGCGCGTGGGGGCGGTATACAGGAAGGTGCCGTCCTGGAAGATCGTAACTTCCCCTCCCATCGGCGTCTTAAACCAGAGCCCATCAGCCGGAACGTCTTCCCAACGACCGTTCACGAGCACCTGGCCGACCGTGGCGCCAGGACCAGCGTTGTCGTTGGTCAGGACGCTGGCCATGGGCGCATCCAGGGGCGTGCTCGTGGCTTCCACCACTTCGTAGTGGTCGTCTACCGGCTCTACTCTCGTGGGGGGGCCCGGCACATGGAACGTTACCGTTGCCCAGTTGCTTGGGGAGTTGTCACCGTCGTTCAACTGGTACTGGAACGAATCATCGCCAATGAAATCCCGTGGAGCCCTGTACTCGAAACTGCCGTCCTGGTTGATCCACACCAAGCCACCACGGACGGTTTCCAACATTGCCGGGCCGCCCGGGTTGTATTTGGTGTCCGGGACGGAAACTGACGCTGAATTTTCGTCCGTCCTGATCTGCCAGACAATGTTCTCGACGGGGTCTTTGGGTCCTGCGCCTATCTTGGTCGTGTCGGCCGACATGATGTCATTGGTCATGACGTTGTCGCTGATGCGGAGCGCGGCCTGGAGTTGGCTCAGCGTGTAGTCGTCGTCATTGGCTATCGGCACGGTGTCGAGGATGTCGATGAATGCCGTGGCTTCCTTCACGTCCCCGCCGGAATTCTCTACGCGGTACAGGAAGCTGTCCTCGTCCGGGCCATCCGTATCCACCCCATTGCCACTGTTGTAGCGCACGGGGGCGTTATACAGGAAGGTGCCGTCCTGGTAGATCGTGACTCTCCCTTCCAGCGGCGTATCGAACGAGAATCCTCCCGTCGGAACGTTGTGCCATTCGCCGTTCGCGAACACCTGGACGACCTTGGCGCCAGGGCCAGCGTTGTCGTTGGTCAGGACGCTGGCCATGGAATTATCCGTCGTGTCTTCTATCACCGTGTAGTGGTCGTTTGCAGGAGCCCAGGTGGACGGCGGCTCCGGCGGCGGCGGTTCCGGGGGCGGCGTTTCACCGCCATCACCACGATCGCCAAGGGACAAAGAAAGATCAATCCCCTGGATGGGTCCCTCGCCGTTGAATACGGGGGCACTAAAGTCGAGATCCATGGGATTGACTTCTTCGATGATGCGTTCCAGCATAACGAAATTATGCGGGCGGCTGCCACCGCCCCCACCTGCTTCGGGTGGATCAAACTCGTCTTCGGTCTCGAACCTTTTAATCAGCTCGCCAAGGGTTTCCGGATCTATCTCGGCGTCGTCCGGAACGGGCGGAGCCATCGCGAGTTCCATTTTGCCGGGAACAAGGAATGGTGGGCTGCCATCGTCAGGATTCAACACGACCGCGCTATCCGGGTCGGTGATGAGGGTTTCGCCGTCATAGAGGGGAGAGCCTGCCGTGAGGGGACGAACATCACCGTCCGGGCCACGCGCGAAGGCTTGGCCTTTTACTGAATTAACGGATGCAACAACTTGATCTGGAACCATTTTATTTTCTCCTGAAATGCCCTTCCGCAATATGTTCGATGTGAGCACGCGAATTGGAATTCTTCAGACAACAGCCATCGTTCCGACTTATGGACACTACACGGAGCTGACAGCTATCCACGCTGATACAAGCATACAAGGGCATGGGGAAAGAAGAACATTGTACTGACGTACAGATGCATGTTTCAATCCACGCCCGTGCCCGGGCGACAAAAGCGCTTGAAAGAGGTTACGCCTCTCCCAAGCGAGATTATCCCCCTAAAGGGGGAGGTTTCTAACCGTGGTTTGTTTTTGATAAAAAATCCGGTCGGCACGTGCTCAGATCAAATCTTCGCCGCTAAGCAACTGCAACCCCTGCTGTTGCCTGCGCTGGTCACGCCGTTGCAGCAATTTTGTTTGCGCAGGTAGCGGCAAATCGGTGAAACGGATGACGGAGCGCTCAACCAGGATGTCGATGACGTCCTCAAGTACACGCACGAAAGATAAATCGGAGTCTCGCATGGCGCTATCCGCTTCTCTTTGCTCTGCCAGTTCTTCGATGAAATCCAGCACTTCCGGGGCATCATTCGGCAGGACGCTCCAGGTAGGATCCGTATGGTCGCCAGGTCTACGGCTGAGCGCCACAATGCGTCCATCAAAGTCTCTTTTTGCGTAGATGCTCGTACTCATTTTTCCTTGCTACCCGTCAGGCGCAATGCCAGTTGCAGGCGGTCACGTACGCCAAGTTTGGCGAAAATGGCTCCCAGGTGTGCCTTGACCGTGCGCTCGGTAATCCCGAGAACACGGGCAATTTCTTTGTTGGATCGGCCAGCAATCACCTCGCGGGCCACTTCGGCCTCGCGTTCGGAAAGTTCCCCAGGCAATTCGTCCATCATGGGCATGCTCTTGGTGACGACGCCAATCAGCCTGGACATCAGTGCTTGTCCGACCCAGTACCCACCCCGGTTCACGACCTGGGCGATTTCGCGCAATTGCTCCGGTGACGACCAGGCGTGGCAATAGCCGAACGCGCCGGAAACGATTGCCGACAAGGCTTCGCGTTCGTTGGGAGTATTGGAAACCACGACCACGGGTACGTCGGCGAACTGCTGCAATACGTTGGCAAGCAGTTCTTTCCAGCCGGGTACCATCGCACTCAGCCAGATGACATCCGCCTTTAATCGCGCAGAAACGGCTACATCCCATGTGACGTAGACACCATCGGAGAAAGCATCCCGCCAGCGCGTTGAAGGCGCCATCGCGCCAGCCACAAGAAACAGGTTGCGCATCATCGCTCCGTCATTGCGTTTGCCTTTGCCCGCAACACGGGTTTGAGGAGATAGGAAAGCACGCTTTTCTTGCCGGTCAACACATCGACCTCAGCTACCATGCCGGGCGTGATCGGTTTGTTGTCACCCAAAGTGGATTTTTCCGTCCGTACTCTTATGACGTAGTATGTGCTGCCCCGTTCATTTTTGTCATCCATGACGGCATCCGCCGAAATATATTCGAGTATGCCGTTCAGCCCGCCGTGTATGGCAAAATCGTAGGCGGTGATCTTAACCCGTGCCGGCAATCCTGGATACAGGAAAGCGATATCTTTTGGCTTGACCTTTGCTTCTATCAGCAATTCATCGTCCCGTGGCACGATTTCGACCAGATCCTTGCCCGCCTGCACTACCCCGCCGACAGTATTGACCAGCAGGCGCTGGACTGTGCCCCGCACAGGGGAGCGCACTTCGGCGTGTTTGACCTTGTCCCTGCCTAACCCGGTTTCAGCGGTGACAGAGTCGAGTTGCGCCGATGCTGTGAGAAGGTCGCTGCGCCACTGATTGCTAATCTTGAGTTCGACTTCCTTTATCTTGCTCCTGGCTTCGGTAATCGCCGCCCGCGAACGCCCGATCCTTTCCGCAGCCTGCTTGCGGTCACCATCAAATTTCTCCACGTTCTGCTTCAGCCTGATGATCTCGACCTCAGAAACCGCTCCAGTCTCAAGCAGGGGCTCATTTTTGCTCAGTTCTTCCCGGGCAAGATTGAGACCATTGACGGCCTGGTTATGTGATGCTTCGACTTCTCTAAGCTCTTGCTCGCGTTGCGTGAGTTGCTGGCGGACGATGGAAAGCTGGTATTCGGCTTCATCGAACGATGATCGGTAATGTTCCCGCTCCTGGGCGGAGGTGTCAGGGGCCTCTGTGAGCACTTCGTCGGGGAGAATGAACGGCTTGCCATCTGACAATGCCTGCAGGCGCGCTACTTTTGCCATCAGGCTGAGACGCCTGGCATCAGCAGCGCCCAGTTCGGATCTGTACCGGGATTGGTCGATCCGCAGCAATGGCTGTCTCGCCTCGACTTCCTGGCCTTCACGCACCAGTATTTCTTCAACCTGTCCCGGATCGACTGCCTGGATGATCTGCACCTGCGTCGAGGGGATAACTTTCCCCGTGCCGCGCGTCACTTCATCAAGCGACGCAAATGCTGCCCATGCCAGCAGCAATATCACGACAACAACTGCAATCCGCAACAGCAACCGGGCGCGCAACGGCTCCTGTTGCAGCCGCGCCCAATCGGCTTCATCTCCCCAGTCCAGTTTCTGGGAATCCGGCAGGGCAGGCAGCAGGCGGTCGAAAAAGCGCTCGAAAAGGGGCCGTGCCGGTATTTTCATCCTGCCTATTTGTTCGAACGCCTTGCGGGTACGCTGCATGGGTTCAGAAGACGCAACCGGATCGTCCATTTACCTGGCCCTCCCTACCTTGCCTTGGCGCAGCGCTTCCATGACCTGCGCCTTCGGCCCGTCGGCGACCACGCGGCCACCGTCAATGACGATAATACGGTCAATCAGATCCAGCAACGGAGTGCGATGCGTGATGACAAGCATGGTTTTGCCCTGACTGAAGTCTTTCAGATTACGCTTGATTTCCTCTTCTGACGTGTGATCCATTGATGCTGTGGGTTCATCCAGCAACAGGATAGGCGGGTCGTGGATGACGGCACGGGCAATGGCCACACTTTGGCGCTGACCGCCCGAGAGCGACTCGCCGCGCTCGCTTACCATCAGATCGAAGCCTTGTGGGTGTGTATTGATAAAATCAGACAAGCCGGCGACGGCGGCAGCGCGCAGTACCTCAGCATCTTCGGCGTGCGTCTTGCCAAACGTAATATTTTCGCGCATGGAGCCGTAGAAAAGTACCAAATCCTGCGGTACGTAACCAATGTGGCGGCGCAACTCCGCCGGATCGAGTTGGCGGACATCGATGCCGTCAATCATCACCGCGCCGGACGCTGGGCGATAAAGACCGAGAATCAGCTTTTCGAGCGTGGTCTTGCCGGAGCCGACACGCCCAATGATGGCGACGTGCTCGCCCGCTTTGATGCGAAACGATACGCCGTTCAAGGCAGAAATTTCCTGAGCCGGGTAATTGAAGACCACATCCCGGAACTCGATTTCGCCATTCAGGTTCTTGCGGCTGATGAAGTTTGCGCCCAGAGGACGCTCACACTCCCGATTCATCAGGCTGTCAGCCGATTCCAGCGAAGTGGCAGCCGTGTGATATTGCACGAGCAGCCCGGCAATACGCCCGATAGGCGACATAGCCCGCGCCGAAAGCATGTAACAGGCCACCAGCCCACCGACACTGAGTTCGCCCTGCCCGATCATGTGCACACCGATGAGCATCACAATCAGGCTGACCAATTGGATGATCCAGGTTGCGCCATGCGTGGACGAGGCCGAAAGCAGCCGTAGCTGCGTGCCGACACGCGCCAACAGGGCCGTGCTCGTTTCCCACTTGTGCTGGACAGAGGCTTCCGCGCCCATTGCCTTGAGCGTTTCCACGCCAACCAGCCCTTCCACCAGGGTGGCGCTACGTTGCGCGCCGGCACGATAGGAAGTCTGCGCCAGATCGTGCATTTTGCCCTGCACTGCCATTGAATAGACTACCAGCACAACGAGGCCAACGATGAAGGGCAGCACCAACGGCCAGGCAATCCAGCCGATGACGATGATGAAAAGCAACGCGAACGGCAGGTCAACGAAAGCCGTCACCGTTGCCGAACTGATGAAATCCCGCACACTTTCAAAAGCTTTCATGGTGGCAGCAAGCGACCCCGCCGACGCCGGGCGCGCTTCCATGCGCATGCCCAGCACACGCTCCATGATATGCGCTGAAAGCTCCACGTCGATCCGGCTGCCTGCAAGGTCGACGAAATAACCCCGCATCGTGCGCAGGATCATCTCGAAGAACAATACGATGAACACCCCGATGGTCAATACCCAAAGCGTTTCGAGGGCATTGTTCGGTACCACGCGGTCGTAGACGTTCATCACGAACAAAGGCATCGCCACCGCGAACAGGTTGATAATGAACGCCGATAGCAGCACGTCGTTATAGATGCTCTTGTTGGCGGCGATAACGCTCCAGAACCAGTGCCCGCTACGTACTATCCTGCTGCCCTGCGGCGCACGCGCATCGAACTGGAACTCCGGGCGCACGTAAATCGCATTTCCGGTGTAGTGCTTTTCCAGATCTGCGCGATCCAGCAGCACTGCGGTATCGCTGAGTTCCGGGAAAATCAGCCGCCAACGGTTGCGATGAACGCTCACCTGCGTCACCACACAGGCGCTGCCGTTACTCAGCAGCAATACCGCCGGCAGTAATGCCGGGTTGATGCTGTCAAGCGAAGTGGCAACGATATTACTGCGCATGCCAACGCGGCGTGCGGCGCGCTCGAAAAGCGATGGCGTGAGTTTACCGTCTTTCAAAGGCAGGCCGGCCACAATCGCATCGCGGGTCTGATTACCGCCAAATGCACGCACCACGACCAATAAACTATTGAGTAACGCGTCAACGGTAGATGATTGCTGTAAATTTGAATCGGGCTGTTTAACTGCTTCTGACACGGAAGGTCCTGTTCATCAAAAACAAACCACGGTTAGAAACCTCCCCCTTTAGGGGATGATCTCGCTTGGGAGAGGCGTAACCTCTTTCAAGCGCTTTTGTCGCCCGGACACGGGCGTGGATTGAAACATCCTATTGGATAATTTTGAATGTTGTCGAACAGAATGCCAAAAATGAAAAGCACTGTGAATTCTACACTTACGGTGCCATAACGTGGCGGGCACACTGCTCACGGGGAGTTGTTTCAAAGCACAAAATTCCAACGACGAAGTAATTTTGCCGGGAATTCACATGAACACTGTCCAACGCAGGCGCTATTCGCGTATTCGTTTTTGTAGTTCCGCTACTTTTCAGGCCGGCCTCGGTCAATGGCCGTGTGAGGTGTTCGATTTGTCTTTACGCGGTGCGCTGATTACCGGCGCCATTCCCGACATTGTTATCGGTACTTCCTGCCTGCTTGAATTGCGCCTCGACGACGATATCTGCGTACGCATGGAAGGGCATGTCGCGCACCATTGCGCCAACCATACCGGCATCGCCTGCGACGTAACCGACCTTGACAGCGTCAGCCACCTGCGCCGCCTGCTTGCTCTCAATCTTGGCGATGCTTCGCTAATAGAGCGCGAGTTCTCGGTAATGCTCGCAGAGCACGAGCACGGCTAAACGCCATACCGTTGCAAAACGCCTTCCCAGGCGCTACCTTATTGCGTTTCCTGCCATTCCCGGCCGGAACGTACGTCCGGTATGAGGTATGAGCCTTCCGCACACAACCCCCTCTTCAGCCGAACCCGGCGCTCCTTCACCGAGTCTGCTGGTGTGCGGCATCGGCGCCCGTCTCGTTATTGCCGCCATCGCCTGCGGCCTGTTGTGGCTGGCCGTTTCCTGGGCGCTGACCTGAACGCGATGCCGCCCATACCGCCCGCCTCCGGTTCCACCATCCGTTTCGAGAACCTGACACTCGGCTACGAGCGCCACCCGGCCGTGCATCACCTGAACGCGGAAATTTCCGCCGGATCGCTGGTTGCCGTCGTCGGCCCGAACGGTGCGGGAAAATCAACCCTGCTCAAAGGCATAGCCAGGGAATTGCGCCCGCTCGAAGGCCACATCCGCATCGAGCGCCCATCAGGCGGACTGGCCTACATGCCGCAGAGAAATGAGCTGGACAGCACCTTTCCCGTTACGGTGTTCGACATGGTAGCAATGGGGCTGTGGCGCGAAATCGGCGCCTTTCGGGGGCTTGATCGCACAGGCCGGGGCAGGGTATGCGCCGCGCTCGATGCCGTGGGGCTGGCCGGGTTCGAGTCCCGGCACATCGGGACGCTCTCGGGCGGGCAACTGCAACGCGCACGCTTTGCCCGCCTGATCTTGCAGAACGCGCCCACCATCCTGCTCGATGAACCTTTTGCCGCCATCGACACGCGCACGGTCGACGATCTGGCGCATCTGATCCTGCACTGGCATACCGAGGGGCGCACCATCCTTACGGCGGTGCACGACCCTGGGCAGGTGCACCGCTACTTCCCGACCTGCCTGCTGCTGGCGCGCGAACTCGTCGCCTTCGGCCCTACCGCCGAAGTGATGACCGAAACACTACTCGCCCGTGCCCGGCAATTGTCCGAAGCGTTCGATGAACATGCTGAAAAATGTTCACTGCCAGAGGCGATATGAGTTTCTACGAGTTCCTCATTGCGCCGTTCATTGACTTTGAATTCATGCGCCGGGGATTGGCGGGGACGCTGGCGCTGGCGCTGGGAGCCACCCCCGTAGGCATCTTCCTGCTGCTGCGGCGAATGAGTCTGATGGGCGATGCCGTCAGCCACGCCATTCTTCCCGGTGCGGCGATTGGTTATCTCATCTCGGGCCTGTCCCTGGGCGCAATGACGGCCGGAGGCATCGTTGCCGGGCTGGCCGTGGTATTCGCCGCCGGGTTGGTGGCGCGCGCCTCCAACCTTCAGGAAGACGCGAGCCTTGCCGCCTTTTACCTGCTCTCGCTCGCCGCCGGGATAACGATCGTGTCACAGTCCGGGAGCAATCTCGACCTTTTGCATGTGCTTTTCGGGTCGGTGCTCGCCCTCGACGACGCCTCCCTGTTGCTCATCGCCACCATTGCCAGCATTTCGCTTTTTGGCATCGCCCTGCTGTTCCGGCCACTG
>WREK01000015.1 GCA_009779355.1 Betaproteobacteria bacterium
GTCCATCCCCGCACCAGCCGGGTCGCCAGATGGCTCAACTGCGCCAGTTCCACCTGCAATTTGCCTTCGTGGCTTTTCGCGCGCAAGGCGAAAATGTCCAGGATCAATGCAGTGCGGTCGATGACCCGGTGTTCAAGCGTTTTTTCGAGGTTGCGCTGCTGGGCAGGCGAGAGGGCATGGTTGAAGATCACCAAGTCGGCATCGTATGCGCGCAAGGCTTCGCCAATTTCCTCAACCTTGCCTCGCCCGGCAAACAGCGCAGGATCGGGCGCGACGCGACGCCCCTGAACTGTGGCTTCCACTGTGGCCCCCGCGCTGGAGGCCAACAGTTTCAGTTCACTCAGGCGCTCATCAAGTCCGCCCTGACCAAGATCAAGCTGAACTACAACGGCTCGCTCGCCGCTGGCAGGGCGTTCAAACATACTGATAAATGGCGTTTAGCTGCCGCCCCCATCGTCGTCCTGTTGCTGGATCGTAACCGGGCGGCCCGGTACGATGGTCGAAATCGCGTGCTTATAGACCATCTGGGTTACGGTGTTCTTGAGCAGCACGACGTATTGATCGAAAGACTCGATTTGCCCTTGCAGCTTGATACCGTTGACAAGGTAAATGGAGACCGGAACATGTTCCCGCCGTAGCGTGTTCAGAAAGGGGTCTTGTAGAAGCTGGCCCTTGTTGTTACTCATCGCGGAACCTCAGTTTTTGTGTTTATGACAATTTCGCGGCGGCGCTCTGCCGCAAGAGTGGAGTGTGCAACAAAACTACGCTGTGTGTACAGTAGAAAAGATAAAAAATCATGTTATATCTACATAAGGATTATGTGCAGTGCGAAATTGGATACGCAATGGCGTACCTTGTAGCTTAAAAGTCTCCATGAACATGCGCTCCAGGTAGCGCACATAGGTGTCCGGTATGCTCTCCAGCGATGTACCGTGGATCACGATGATTGGAGGATTCATGCCGCCCTGGTGCGCGTAACGCAGTTTCGGGCGCACGGAGCCAATGCGCGGCGGCACCTGCCGGGCCAGGGCAGTTTGCAAGGCACGGGTGAGCCTGGGCGTAGAGAGTTTGGACATCGCCGCCCCATAGGCGGCATTCACCGATTTCAGGAGCGCATTGATCCCGTTGGCCTTGAGCGCGGAAATGTAGTGGAACCGGGCGAACGACAAAAAGCCCAGCTTGCGCGCCATGTCTTCTTTGATGCGTTCCCGGCGGTAGCCGTCGACCGTATCCCACTTGTTGACCGCCACGACCAGCGCCCGCCCGGTTTCGAGCACGAATCCGGCGATACGCGCGTCCTGATCCGAAATGTCCTGTACGGCATCGAGTACGAGTACGGCAACATTAGCGCTTTCAATGGCTTGCAGGGTCTTGATGACGGAAAATTTTTCGACGGTCTCGAAAACCTTGCCACGTCGACGCAATCCGGCGGTGTCGATCAGCGTGTATTTGCGCCCGTCGCGCTCGAACGGAATCGCGATGGCGTCGCGGGTCGTGCCGGGAGAATCGAAGGCAATCACCCGGTCTTCACCGAGCAGGGCGTTCACCAGCGTCGATTTGCCGACGTTAGGACGGCCCACGATGGCCACTTTCGGGCCATTTTCCCCGGTTTCTTCCTCTTCCTCGTCCTGGCAGAAAGGCTCCAGCACGATGTCGATGAGTTGGCGCACGCCATCGCCATGCGCCGCCGAAACTGGCAAGGGATCACCCAGCCCCAACGCATAGAAATCGGTGCCTGCCAGCGTTCGATCCAGTCCTTCCGCTTTGTTGACGACGAGATGAACAGGGCAGTTGGCGCGGCGCAGGTAATCGGCGATCTGTACGTCGTGGGGCGTGTACCCGTCACGCCCATCGACAAGGAAAAGCAATGCGTCGGCTTCAATAATGGCCTGCTCGGCCTGCCGCGCCATCTCAAACATGACGCCGTCTTTCGCTACGGGATCGAACCCGGCGGTATCGACGACCAGATAATCGCGGTCGCCCATCCGGCCAATGCCGTAATGGCGGTCGCGGGTCAGGCCCGGCACGTCGGCCACGAGGGCATCGCGGCTGCGGGTCAGGCGATTGAACAGGGTCGATTTGCCGACATTGGGCCGGCCAACCAGCACGATGGTAGGTTTCACGGAGGGTTCAGGATTCTGGTCGTTCCAAAAGGCTGCCGGAGTTCAGTGCCGCAGTTCATACGCCACGACATCCCCGTCAACTGACTGTACGACGAACCCGTTTCCTAACGGTTGCGGGTCGGCAAGGATCGCGTGGTTGTCAGCGCGGTCGCGGGCAGCAAAAACGCCATCCTCACGCCCAAGCAGGTGTACATAACCATCACCGTCGCCAAGCACCACGTGATCGCCAATGATCCGGGGACGGGTCAACCTGCGCCGGGGCATCGCGTCCTGCCGCCATACCGTAATGCCGCTATAGACATCGAGCGCCTGGACGGAATCGCGCTCGTCGACGAGCACCGCGAAACGGGTATCCCGATCCATGCCGGCATAGGACGAGAAATCGCGCGTCCATAGGGTGTTGCCATTGGTGGTGTCGAAGCAGGCCGCCCGACCCTGGTAAGTTACCGCGCAGACTTCACTACGACCAAGCACCGGAACACCGGCCACATCGGACACCCGTTCGAGTTCATTTGCGCCACGTGGCCTGGATACGCTGAGCTCCCAGAGATTGCCGCCATGCTCCAGGCTCACCGCAACCAGTTTGCCGCCGGGAAAACCGACAAGTGCGACCTGATCGTCCACGATGATCGCACCGGAATGGCTACGCAGGGCCAACGGCGGCATGTTGCGCTGGTAAAGCCAGCGTTGCTGCCCATTACTGGTTTCGAGGCCGAACAACCGATGGTCGGAAGTCCGCAGTACCACGACTCCGCCGCCAACAGCAGGAGGAGCCAGAACTTCCGCGTGAATGTTCACGCGCCAGTGTTCCCTTCCGGTTTCGGCATCAAGGGCTATCGTCTCGCCTTTTTCACCGACCACTACGACTATTTTGCCATCGCTGCCGACGCCGGCGGAGAGTTTAACCTTTGTATCGATGGTCCATTTTTTCTTATTCCCATCGATACGGGTGACATCGCCCCTGGCCCCTGCGGCATAAACGCTTTCATCCACCACTACGGGATGGAATACGTAGTTTTTTGCACTGCCAACCGAAACGCTCCAGAGTTTGCGCAATCCGACGGACGACTGAAATTTGACCAGTTCGGCCGGACCAGGCGTTGAAGAACATCCGAACAACAATGCCAGGATGATGGTCGGGAAAAAACCTTGCGTCAGGATACGTTTCATCATTTAGCCTTTCAGCGATTCAAGTTTGATGCGAATCGCGTTACGCATACCGAAATCGTTTGACGCGCTATCGATCGCCTCAAAAGCAGCCTTCCAGGCGGTACGTGCCTCGGCATCCTTGCCTTGGGTAGCAAACGCATCGCCGCGTAAATCTTCAAAGCGGGCGCGCAAGGAACCTTCCGGAACAGGCTGCAGACGGGCAAGCGCCTCGTCAACTGCGCCCTGTTGCAACAACACTGCCGCCAGTCTCAGGCGCGCGAGATTGCGCATGACAGTATCCTTGCCTTTATCCGCCGCCCATTCAAGATGGGGGCGTGCATTGTCGGGGTCGTTTTTCCGGAATTGGATGCTCGCAGACAACAGCGCGCCCATTTGAGCCTGAACTGTGTCGCCATGCTTGCTGATCAAATCGCCGGCAATTTTTCGAACCTGTACCGCATCGTCGCTTGCTGCAGCCCGTTGCAGGTCGGAGTACAGCGCGCTCGCTTCAGCAGCGCCGGTGCTCCTGTATCTGCCCCACCCCTGCCAGCCAGCAAAACCCAGCGCCAACACCAGGAGTATCGATACAGTCAGGTTACCGTACTGCGTCCACCATGCTTTGAGTTCGGCAATCTGCTCCTGCTCTTCGAGGTCATACGCTGCCATCTTCAACTCCTTGTCCGTTCCCTTTACGGGGTTTGTAGTCTTGTTGTATTTCGGTTCCGTAAATTGCGCCCGCCACTGCCTCCGGCAACGCCGGGAACGAAACCCGATACTGCTCGCCACCATCACGTAGCGGCTTGATTCCGACTTCGTCCGCCGCAGCCTCGTCTTCGCCAATGACCAGTGCCAGCAACGCGCCGGAGGCATCGGCCCTTTTCATCTGCGATTTGAAGCTTCCGCCGCCGCAATGCAGCAGCACATCGAATCCGACGTCACGCAAGGCTTCAGCCGCACGAAAGGCCATACATTGCGCGTTATCGCCCTGATGTACCACATAGACCTCGGGAATTGGCCGCTCAAACACATATTCAAGCTCGCCGCTCTCTTGCCAGAGTGCGAGCAGCCGCTCCACTCCCATAGCGAAACCCGCTGCCGGCATCGGTTTGCCGCCCAGTTGCTCTACCAGTCCGTCGTAACGGCCTCCGGCGCACACCGTGCCTTGCGCGCCGAGTCGCTCACTCACCCACTCGAACACGGTACGGTTGTAATAATCGAGACCGCGCACGAGACGGTGATTGACCCGGAAGGCAATCCCGGCCTCGGACAACAAAGTCTGCACCGCCTCAAAATGCGCACGTGATTCCTCGCCAAGATAACTGGTCAGTTTTGGCGCAGCCTCAACAATCTCCTGCATGGACGGGTTCTTGGAATCGAGAATGCGCAACGGGTTGGCATGCAGGCGGCGCTGCGCGTCTTCGTCCAGCCTGTCCCGGTTTGATTCGAAGTAAGCGATGAGCGCCGCACGATGGTCAGCGCGCTCTTTCGCCGAACCCAGTGAATTAAGTTCGAGGCTTATGCCGGTAAGTCCGAGTTGTCCCCACAGACGGGCACACATAATGATGAGTTCGGCATCAATGTCCGGCCCGGCAAAGCCGAGCGCCTCCACGCCAATCTGGTGAAACTGCCGGTAACGCCCTCTTTGCGGGCGCTCGTGACGAAACATCGGCCCCTGGTAGTAGAGCCGTTGCTGCCCGCCGGAAGCTACGAGATTGTGCTCGATCACTGCACGCACGCAGCCTGCCGTACCTTCTGGGCGTAGAGCCAGCCTCTCGCCATTCAATGCATCTTCGAACGCGTACATTTCTTTTTCTACAATGTCGGTCACTTCACCGATCGCGCGACGAAAAAGCGGTTCCGGCTCCACGATGGGCATACGGATCGGGCGATAGCCATAGCCTTTCAGCCAATCGCGAATGACTTCTTCAAAGTTTTCCCAGATTTCGGCTTCGTCGGGAAGAATATCGTTCATTCCGCGCACGGCCTGCAAGGTTTGGATCATCTCGTATTCTGCTGTTATTAAGGTTTACGGGGATAATGGTTCAACACATAATCGTCAACAAGGGCAGCGAATTCGGTAGCAATATTATCGCCGCGCAGGGTGATTGTTTTTTGCCCATCTACAAATACCGGCGCGACGGGCGCTTCGCCCAAACCGGGTAATGATATACCGACATTGGCATGCCGACTCTCTCCGGGGCCATTGACCACGCAACCCATCACCGCCAGGGTCATGTTCTCCACGCCATCGTGCATAGTACGCCATTGCGGCATTTTGTTGCGCACATGGCGTTGGACGTGGGCAGTCAGTTCCTGAAAAAACGTGCTGGTGGTGCGGCCACAACCGGGACAGGCCGTCACCATCGGCACGAACGCGCGCAAACCCATCGTTTGCAGGATTTCCTGCGCCACCACGACTTCCTGTGCGCGACTGCCACCCGGTTCAGGGGTCAGGGAAACGCGGATAGTATCGCCTATGCCTTCCTGGAGCAGCACCGCCATCGCCGCAGTCGAGGCGACGATGCCCTTGCTGCCCATGCCGGCTTCGGTCAGTCCCAGGTGTAACGGATATTCGCAATGCCGGGCAAGCTCGCGATAAACCGCAATCAAATCCTGCACGTTCGACACCTTGGCCGAAAGAATAATGCGATCCCCATCCAGCCCCAGGCGCTCAGCCTGGGTTGCCGATTCCAGTGCCGAAGCCACCAGCGCCTCGCGCATCACTGTATCGGCGGGCAGCGGTATGGCGCGTGCGGCATTTTCATCCATGACCCTGGCCAATACCGTCTGGTCGAGACTGCCCCAATTCACCCCGATGCGTATCGGTTTTCCATGTTTACAGGCCAGTTCGATAAGTTCGGCAAACTGGCTGTCGCGCCGCGCTCCCAAGCCGACATTGCCCGGATTGATGCGAAACTTGTCCAGCGCCTCGGCACATTCCGGAACTTTGGCGAGCAGGGCATGCCCGTTGTAATGAAAATCTCCCACCAGCGGCACGTCGATACCCTGCACGGCGAGACGTTCCCGGATACGCGGTATGGCCCTGGCCGATGCCTCGTTGTTGACCGTGATTCGGATCAGTTCAGAACCTGCATGAGCCAGTTCCGTTACCTGCGCCACGGTCGCGTCAATGTCGGAGGTATCGGTATTGGTCATCGATTGCACCACGACTGGTGCATCCGAACCAATCTCCACGCGGCCGGCCCGCACGAGACGAGTACGACGGCGCGCAAGTGGGGCCGCACTGACGGGAGAAAACATTGTCATTGCAGAATCAGACGGGCGATCCCATCTCTGCTGGTATGCCCCTTCAGATCGACTGCCTGGCCATTGAATTCCAGTTCCACATTATTCGCTTGCCTGACCATGACCGAAAAAGGCGGTTTGCCTTTGACGCTGTTGGAACTGCCTTTGCTACCGGTACGGGTGAAAATGAGTCTTCCGCTACTGTCACGCACCTGCGCCAGGGTACTGGCGTTGAACAATAACCGTAGCGTCGCCTCCTGCGGAACAGCAGGCGCCTGATCCGAAGCTGACGCGACACCCTCATCGTCCACTTGCAGAGGGTCTCTCGCTGACTCCGGCGCGATGTTGACGGGTACAGGCTGCTCAAGCTTGATGACCTGCGGTTTGAATTGGACAGCCGTCTTTTGCGGCTCAGGCTGGATAGTCTTTTCATGAACTGGAGCCGCTGCCTGCGAATTGAGCCGAAACTGAAACCAGCGCTTGTAGACACTGTTCCCGACCAACAACACCAGCGCCAGCGCCACCAGTACGATCAGCACCACCGGAATCACCTTGTTACGGGACCGCGGGCTGGCCTTCGGCTGTACGTTGCCATCCAGTTTGATCATCGAAGCCAGATCAGCGGCAGTAGGGGTCCGGACACTGATGCCTTCGAGCAATGGTTCGGGAGAAATATTCAGGTAGCGCGCGTAATTCCGCAAAAACCCGCGCACAAAAGTTGGCCCCGGCAAGACATCGAATCTTCCCTCTTCAAGGGCTTCGAGCTGATACGCAGACAATTTGAGAGTCCGGGCAACATCGTCCAGAGACTCCCCACGCGCCTCGCGCGCCTTCTTAAGGACTTCCCCAGGCGCAGGTGCAGGTGGCATAGCAGGATCAGGCAAAAACGTGGCTTCGGCCTCAAGGCTGTTTCTGTTTACTTCGTCCACTACAGGATCAGATTGAGATTGTATGGTATTCACTCGTACTTTCCTTGCATCATCAGTACGTTTTCACTGGAACCGGCAAAGCGCCCACGCAACTGCTCCGCATAGCTCGCTTCGGAATGATGTTCGCCAAGTTTGCGCGCCGCACGCAAACCAAGCCACACCGAACGCGCACTTGGATCGAAACGCCGATGGTATTGAATGAGAAGATCGTGCGCTCTCCGATAATTTTCGCGACGATAACCGACTTCTGCCAACCGATACAATGCCTCGCTGTTAGAAGAATCGGCTTCCAGCGCTTTGGAAAATTGAATTTCAGCCCGTTCGGTCTCGTTGTTTTCCAGCAGGCACAACCCGGCATTGGTATAAGGCCGTGTTTTATGAAGGTAGTACGGATTGGCCGACGAGGTTGCAAACCGGGACATCGCTTCGGGAACGCGCTTCTGGGTACACAGGAACCAGCCATAACTATTGTTGAATTCCGGGTCTCCGGGCGCAGATCTGAGAGCCCGACGGAAAAAATCGTCAGCCACGGCTGTCTGCTTGAGTTCCATGTAGATCAAACCCATCAGGTGATTGGCCGGAGGATAGTTGGGTTTTATTTTCAGGGCAGCCTTACCTGCATCCAAGGCAACGTCTGTTCGCCCGAAGGCGAAGTATTCCTGCCCGAGTTCGGTATGCCTGTGCGCCTTCATTTCCTCTTCGCTCGCAGGCCGCACATCGGACAAGGGGCGAGGATAAGGTCCGCTGAAACCGGGCGCGGCATCGAGCGATAAAGCGGTGTCGTTCGACGTCGTGACACAAGCGCCCAGGAAAAAAACTGAAACGATCCAACAGAGGGAAAATAATGTTGAACGTGTCATGAAAAGACCTCCTCCATCGTCTGTAACGGACACAGTCCAACACGCCGGGCCTTGTCCCGCACCTTCCCGGCAAGTTGTCCGCAGGCTGCGGCTACATCATCCCCGCGTGTCTTGCGTGTCGTCGCAATGATACCGAAATCGCGCAGAATCCCCGCAAAATCCCGGACACGTCTGGCGGGCGGACGCGCAAACCCGGAAAATGGGAAAGGATTGAACGGAATCAGATTGAATTTACACGGTACATCGCGCGTCAGCGCAATCAGCGCGCGCGCGTGGGCATCGCTATCGTTTACACCGTCAAGCATCACGTATTCAAACGTCACGAAATCGCGAGGTGCGCGTTCGAGATACCGGCGGCAGGCCGCCATCAGATCACGTAGCGGATATTTGCGGTTAATCGGCATCAGGCGGTCACGCAATGCATCGTCGGACGCATGCAGCGACACTGCCAGCGCCACCGGGCATTCTTCGCGCAAACGGTCGATCGCGGGCACGATGCCCACGGTCGATACCGTCACCCGCCGCCTTGAAAGCCCGTAAGCATGATCGTCGAGCATCACCCGCAAGGCGGCAACGACGTTCTCGAAATTGGTCAACGGTTCACCCATGCCCATCAATACGACGTTGCTGATGACGCGCCCATTGTCCCGTCCCTCTCCGTCGTCGCCGGCAACTGCTGCACCGAGCAATTTGTTCGCCAACCAAAGCTGGCCGATGATCTCGCCAGTGCTCAAGTTCCGGTTGAACCCCTGCCTGCCGGTTGCGCAAAAAGCGCAATCGAGCGCACAGCCCGCCTGCGACGACACACACAGAGTCCCGCGCCCTGCTTCGGGGATGAAAACCGTTTCCACGGCGTTGGCATCTCCGATATCGAACAACCATTTGCGCGTGCCGTCACTGGACAGAGAATCCCGTAACAATGCGGGGGGGCGAATCTCGGCCTGTTCCCTGAGCTTCGCCCGCAATGCCTTGGCAACATCGGTCATTGCATCAAAATCATCACAGCCCTCGCGATGCATCCAGCGCATCACCTGACGGGCACGAAAAGGTTTCTCGCCTAATTCAGAGAACCAGGCAAGGAGTGTATCGAGATCGTAATCAAGCAGGTTGAACACAGCAGGAAAACGGAGCCGGCCTCGCTCCGAACAGGCATATCATCGAGAATGAATGGCGGCACCGGGGAAGAAAAACGCCATTTCCACTGCCGCCGTTTCCGGAGCATCGGAACCGTGTACGGCATTGGCATCGATAGATTCAGCAAAATCAGCGCGAATAGTTCCAGGGTCGGCTTTTTTCGGATCAGTCGCACCCATTAATTCACGATTCCTGGCAATTGCGCCTTCGCCTTCAAGAATCTGCACCATGACCGGGCCAGAAATCATGAATTTGACCAAATCCTTAAAAAACGGGCGCTCACGGTGCACGGCATAAAACTCACCCGCTTCCCGTTCGGACAGGTGGGTCATGCGGGCAGCGACAATCTTGAGCCCGGCATCTTCAAAACGCTGAAAAATTTTGCCAATGACATTTTTTGCGACAGCATCGGGTTTAATGATGGAAAGGGTGCGTTCGATAGCCATAAAAAAAACTCTCCTGTAACTTCGAAAAGCAAAAGGGGACGAATTCTAACAGGTTCTCCAAAACCGGGACACAATCCCTCACCCTTCGGGCAAGGCCGCAGGGGTGCGCTCCGGTGATGGACTGCCGACTTTTTCAACCACCGGATCAACCCAACTGCCCGTGATCTTGTAATCGTAGGAAAACAATTTGTTGATCGGGTCGCCAAGCGTTTTCTGCACCAAGTAAGTTACCGCACCCGCTATCGGATTAACAACAGCCGCGCCAACAGCAACCGCAACCGTATCGGACAAAGTCGGGCGCACCGTTACTTTCAAATCCTGGGTCTCGGCAGCAATGTCGGTCTGTCCCCGCATCAGCACCCGCGCCGCCGGGCCAACGATCTCGATGTTGTCGCTTTGCATCACGCCCTTGGAAACCGTGGTCTTGCCTTCGATGCGGTCGAAAACGAACCCATCGGAAAACACGTCGCGGAAATCGAGCGTCACCCGGCGCGGCAATGCCTGAAGGCTGAGAACGCCAAGCAACCGCCCGACCCCAGGTTCGATACGCTCAAAACGACCATTCTTGGCGTTGAGCTCAATCTGGCCGGAGAGCGTCGGATAGTCGATCCGGGTCGGCGGCCCTTTCCAGTCGAGCTTCCCAATGAGTTTCGCCTGCCCGTCATGCACAATACGGTCGTACCCCAATGCCGTGGCCAAACGGCCAACATTGGCAGATTCCAGGGTGAAATCGAGGGTACTGTGCCGCGCATCGGGTTGCCAGAAGCCATTGCCGGAAAAGTACGCATCCGGATGACGGATGGAAAAGTTATCGAGCCGCCAGGTACCTTCCTGGTTTGTGGCCCGCACTTCGAGTTGCCCAAGCTCGCGCCCGCCGACAGCAAACTCCTCCGCGCGTACATCGAGTCCCGGCAAACCACGGGGAGCCGGGGAGTCGGAAGAATCGCCCTTGTCCAGACCCTCGCCTCTAACCCCAGGCTCATCCCCCGATAGGGCCAATCGGCTCAGGCGTGCAGACAGTACGCCGTCTCCCCCTCGCTTCCAGGAGATGACGCCCTGCGCTTCGGTGCTGTTCAGATGCGCCGTCCAGCTTTCGGCATTATTTGCTGCGCGCAGTTCCAACGCATTAAAGGTATATCCGAAAACGCGCACTTGTTGGGCATTGAGCATGAGGCTCGTCAGTTGCAGTACTGCCTCTGCGTTCGGGCTGCTGCCCTCGTCCTGGCTTTTGTCATTACCTGCATTCAGGGACCATTGCCAGGCGTCGATATCCAACATGTCAAGCGAGGCAGCAATCTGCACTTCGTTACCGGAAGGCGTCGGCATCGGCCTGTGCAGCCCCACCCCGCCACGCACAGCTCCGGAGGCATCACGTTCAAGCCGGGCTTCGAGCCTGTCGCCCTGCTTTGCCGTAATCCACCAGGACTTGTCCGCTTTTTGAGAAACCAGCACAACCTCCAGCGGCCAGACTTCGTCGGCTTCCTTGGCAAAAGGTTCGGGCAAGTGCGAACGTAGCCCCTTAAGTCCAGAGCGCACGACGATCCTGCCGCTATCCTGACCAAAAGCCAGATCAGCGCTCCAGGACGTGTTTCCACTGACCCTCCCTAGTAACGGCCAACCGAACACCTGGTATGCCACTGCCGCCTCCACTTGTCCGAGCACCCTCAGTTCGAGTCCACCCGCCTCCGTTTTGCCCTTGATCGTACACTCCCCGCCAAGCAGACGGCCATGAATGGAAAGTTCCTTCAGCGCCTCCTCGGTAAAACTCAGGCTACCCTCAGCATCTTCCAGCACAGGCCCGGAGACGACCTCACCCAGGCGAACGTGATTAGCAGCAAAACGATATGCCCCACTGACTTCGGTTCCAGAAACATCGTGCAACGGCATCACCAGTTTGAGAGTGAGTTGCCCGCTACCCTCAGGCTGCAAAGGATCCGTTAAACCATGCAACCGCGTGGACAGCGGACTCTCTGCGATGAAGCGCAGAAAATCCGCACTCGGCCCATTCGCCGTTCCTTCTATGGTCATGACCCCTTCACTAAGATCAGGAATTTTGACCTGCACAGGCTCCACCCGAACGCCGAAAATATCTCCGCCACGCGACTCGATGAGAAGGCTCGGCCCCGTAAAGCGCAATTCCGCATCGAGACGATTGAGCGCCGGCCAATTTTCAGCATAATCAAGATGGCCATCATTGGCCCGAACTATCACCGAGAATTCTCCTTTCCCATCCCGGAACGGAAAATGCTCCAACGGCCCCTTGAGTTTCACTTTTGCGCCGGTCACGTTGGCGCGCGTAAGCGCACCCTTGAGCCAGTCGCGCACCTGCTCGCCGGCGATGATAGGGATGTAGCGCCACACCGCCGCACCCTGGGCGCGAGTCAATTCACCCGCAATGTCTATTTCGCCGGGGCCACCACCTTCTACCGGCCAATAGCTGCCGCTTGCCCGAGCCGCCGTGTCATCATTGACAACCTCAATGGCATTGAGCGTCACGACCGGCTGCCCGCCCTTGTGGTTCCAACCACCAGAAGCTTCGAGGCTGGCAACAGAGATACGCATCTGCTCGAACACCCTGGGCAGATCGACATAACCGCCCCGGCTGAAGAACAAGAACTCCCCCTCCTGGCGGTTACCCTTGATCCGTCCCGACATGTTGCCCATACCCGGAATGAGGCCGCGCGCTGTCAGGCTGATGTCTTCAAACTCCGTACTGACCTTCCAGTCCTGTAAAGCACCGACATCACCTTCCCATTCGGCCGAGAACATCCCCAAGCGCCCCTTGGGATTAAACTCGTTCAGCACTGTGCGCACGTCTTCATGCTTGCCGAACGGCAACCTCTCAGCCAATTGGGTGAAAGCCGTCAGATCGACCGATGAAGCCGAAAACGCGCCGCCATTCACCGTGCCGTCTGCGGCATTGCGTAATTCGAGTTTGAAATCGACGGGGTCACGCAGGCTGACCTCCCTGGATTCCAGCCACAGGCCGCGCGCGCCGAGTTCCATGCCTCCCGGCGCATAGCGCACCAGCACCCGCCCGCTGAGCCGGTCGAACTGCAATGGAGCCAAACCGGAACCCAGCGTCGTTTCTACGGCTTCCAGCGCCAAATCCGCGCTCAGGCTGGCCGTCCCCTCGCCATCGCTATCGAGCCACAGACGGGCGCCACCACGCCCTTTGCAGGGAACCGGATAGTCCACCCACGCCGACCAACCGCCGAGATCGGCGTTTTCGAGTCCGATGGAAAGGCGCCCGGCGATTTTGTCCAATGCGGTGGGGTCGTAATGGCGCACATCGCCGTGCAGTTCAAATTTTGCTGCCAGTTCTTCTGGAGGCCGCGCCTGGAGTTCCAAACGATGGCTGAGAAAGCCGCGCACGAAAGTAAACTGCACTTCAGTCAGGCGCAACGGCGGAGCATCACGCATGCCATCGCTCCAAACCAAAGTAGCATCTCTAATCACAATCCGGGACTGTTCGAGCAACCAGGAGATGGGGTTGCCGCGCTTCTGCGCATCCGGTTCCATACGAATGCCCGCTACGATGAAAACACCATCCTTGTCACGCTGCAATTCGATTTCCGGCCCAACTATTTCCAACGCATGAAAATAGGGCATCCACCGTGGCAAAGACATCCACGACAGCTTCGCTTCGACCCGTTCCAGCCGTAACGATTCATGCTCCCCCGAACGAATCATCAACCCGCGCAGACGCAAACGGGGGCGCAGCCCCGCCCAATCCGCCTCAAGGTGCTCGATACTCACCGGCGCACCGACAGCACCGGAGAGTTTTGCGGCAACCCACTCCCGGTTCTCGCCAAACCAGGGAAACAACCAAGCGTACATCACGACGTACAAAATACCGCACACGATGCAACCGCCTGAGAACACCCATCTCAGGATTCGCGCCAGACGCCTTAAGACAGCGCTCTGCCAGACAGAACGCATCGACATGGAACGCCGAACGGCACGTTCCTGGACAGGCATCCCGCCAGGAAATGAAAATTCATTGTCCTTGGTGTTCATATTTCAACGTTCAGTATCAACAGCACTCCCGGGTACGCAATACCACAAATAAACGGTTGCATGGACACATGGCTATGTTTCAATCCACGCCCGTGACCGGGCGACAAAGGCGCTTGAAAGAGGTTACGCCTCTCCCAAGCGAGATTGTCCCCCTAAAGGGGGAGGTTTCAAACCTGAGTTTGTTTTTGATCAACGGACAATTACCCGTGCCCCGGACAAAACACCGAGCCGCACGCTTACACTACTAAAATAGACATTTTAACCATAATGGAAGGACTTTTTGTAAGGACTTTCGATGCTGCCCGATATTCAGCCGCTGAAAATCATCCGCAAAGCAACACTTCAATCACGCTTCCTGCAACGCATGCTCGACAGCCGTCCCTGGCTGGCCGACTGTCTGGCCGACGGGATCAATCAAGTGCTCGACAATGATGCCATGCGTACCTTCATTGCCCGCCACAGCAACGATGAAACCCAACTGCGCCCAGCGCTGCGCCAGTTGCGTACCTGGGTACTGTGCCACCTGATCGTGCGCGATATCGAAGGCATGGCCGATCTGGCCGAAGTCACCGAAACCATGACCGTGCTGGCCGAAACCGCCGTCTGCCACGCCCACGACGTGTTGCGCTCCTCGCTCCTTGCGCGGTATGGCACGCCACGCTCGCCTTCCGGCGAAGAACAGGAACTGCTCATCATCGGCATGGGCAAACTTGGGGGCCGGGAACTCAATGTCAGCTCCGACATCGACCTCATCTTCCTATACCCTGAGAACGGCAACACCACGGGATCAAAAGTCATCGACAACTTCGAATTCTTCGAACGCCTCGGCAAACAGATCATCGCCGCGCTGGCCGAAATCACCGAACACGGACAGGCGTTCCGCGTCGACATGCGGCTACGCCCCAACGGCGACTCCGGCCTGCTGGTGGTGAACTTCGACATGCTGGAAAACTACTTCATCACCCAGGGCCGGGAGTGGGAACGCTATGCCTGGATCAAGGCCCGAGTTATCAATGGCAAGCGCACGGAAGAACTGCAAGCCATTTCACGCCCCTTCGTTTTCCGCAAATACCTCGACTTCGGCGCCATCAACGCCATGCGCGACCTTCATGCCCAGATTCAACGTGAAGTCACGCGGCGCGACCGCGCCAACAACATCAAACTCGGCCCCGGCGGCATCCGCGAGATCGAATTCATCGCCCAGGTATTTCAACTCATCCGGGGAGGCCGCGACCAAGCCCTGCAATGCCGCCCTACTCTCCAAGTGCTCGACCGCCTTGCCGAGCGCGGCATTCTCCAACACGACGCGCTCGAAGAGCTCCGCACTGCCTATATCTTCCTGCGCCGACTTGAGCACCGACTGCAATACCTCGACGACGCCCAGACCCACGACCTGCCAGAAAACGAGGCTGACCTGTCCCTGATTGCCGAGGCAATGGGGTTTGCCGATTTTGCTGCGTTTCTTGAAAAACTCAACCGTCACCGCGCCGCTGTCAGCCGCCACTTTGGGATCATCTTCGCCGAACCGGACACGCAACACGAAGAACCTCAACAACCAATCGTCATCTGGCAAAACGCCGCCGATACCTTTGATACGGCCATCGCGCTGACCGGACTTGGCTACCGTGATTCGCAAACCGTTGCTGCACGGTTGGCCACCTTACGTGGAGGGTCGCGCTACAGCCAGTTGCCGGACAATATCCGCAGCCGGTTCGATGCCCTTGTCCCCCGCATGATCGCCGCTGCCGTGACCGCCCCTGAACCCGACGGCACCCTGACGCGCTGCCTCGACCTGCTCGACAGCATCTCCCGGCGCGGCGCCTACCTCGCCCTGCTGCAACAATACCCCCAAGCCCTGCGCCGCCTGGTCGACCTCATCGGCGCATCGCGCTGGGCCGCACAATATCTTTGCCGCCACCCGATCCTGCTCGACGACCTGCTCGGCGCGCATAATCTGACAGCCGCCTCCGACTGGCCGCAATTTAAACGCGGATTTGCCGCTGAACTGGACGCTATCGAGCCGGACATGGAGCAGCAGATGGATTTGATGCGCGAGCGGCATCACACCCAAGTGTTCCGCCTGCTCGTCCAGGACATTGCCGGAGCGTTTACGGTCGAAAAACTCGCCGACCACCTCTCCATGCTCGCCGACATCATGGTCAGCCTCACCATTCCCCTGTGCTGGCGCAAAATCAAAGCACGCCACCGCATTGATCCCCAATTTGCCGTTATTGGCTACGGCAAGCTCGGCGGCAAGGAACTGGGCTATGCCTCCGACCTCGACCTCATCTTCATCTACGACGACGAATACTTTGATGCGGGCGAACTTTACGCCCGTCTGGCGCAGCGTGTCAGGTCGTGGCTATCGAGCCACACCGCCGCGGGCATCCTGTTTGAAACCGACCTGCGGCTACGCCCAAACGGAGAATCCGGCCTTGTCGCCTGCTCGTTCGACACCTTGCGGAAATACCAGTTCGAGTCGGCCTGGGTCTGGGAGCACCAGGCCCTGACTCGCGCCCGCTTCGTCGCGGGCGACCCGGTGTTGGGCGAAAAATTCGAACGCATCCGCGAAGACGTCTTGCGCCTGCCGCGCGACAGGCAAGCCCTGCGCACCGAAGTCATTGCCATGCGCGACAAGATGAGCGCCGCGCACGCGGGAAAGAGCCTGCTTTTCGAACTTAAACATGATTCCGGCGGCCTTGTTGACGTCGAATTCCTGGTTCAGTACCTGGTACTCGGCTACGCCCACGAACACGCGGAACTGACAGGCAACCTTGGCAACATCGCGCTTCTCGGCATTGCTGCGGAACTTGGGTTGATCCCCGCCGACCTCGCCGCCGCTTGCGCCGACAGCTACCGCCAACTGCGCCAATATCAGCACCGGCGCCGCCTCAACGACCAACCTTCCCTCATCCCTCAACCCGACGCCAAGGCCCTACGCGAGCCTGTGCGCGCATTGTGGCAGGAAGTATTCGGAGAATTCAGAGCTTGAGCAGGCGCAAAATCCATGTTATTCAGGCACCTGACAGACTGGCGATATATCAAAAAAGATATATAATAAAAACATGTTTCAATCCACGCCCGTGACCGGGCGACAAAAGCGCTTGAAAGAGGTTACGCCTCTCCCAAGCGAGATTATCCCCCTAAAGGGGGAGGTTTCTAACCGTGGTTTGTTTTTGATGAACGGGAAAGCAGTCATCTCCAAACTGAAAGCAGCCGGATGGACACTCCGGCGAATCAGCGGAAGCCATCACATCCTGGCGAACGCGGATGGCAGCAAGATCGTTCCCATACCCGTACATGGTAGCCGTGACCTAACCCCCGGAACCCTGGCCGCTATTGAACGGCAAACCGGCATCAGGCTGAAATAAGGACTATAGACATGGACATTCGCTATCCCGCGACAATTGAAGAACAGCCTGGAGGCGGTTTTTTCGTCCAGTTCGTTGACTTCCCGGACACCTTTACCGAAGGGCAAACCGAGGAAGAAGCCCTGTTCAATGCGGTTGAGGTGCTTTCCGTCATGCTCGACCTGAAACTGGAGGACGGAAGCGAAATCCCCGTGCCGACTCTGCAAGTACTTGGCGCACGCTACATTGCCCCGGATGCCAAAACCCAGGCCGCGCTGCTGGTACGCAACGCGCGCGGTGAAAAAAGCCTGTCCGATCTTGCCCGCGCCCTTGAAACATCCTGGCCGTCTGCGCGCCGTCTTGAAGATCCAAGGCATTGGCCGTCGCTGAAATCGCTTGACCGCGCCGCCGCCGCGCTTGGTAAACGGCTGGTGCTCTCATTCGAGTAAGCCTGCCTGTAGGGGCAAGGCGACGGCAAAGGCTTGAGCGCAACCTAAGGAAACGCTGATTTATTCCATCCGGGCATCGTAGGTGCAGATTTCAAACACGTCCATGTCCGTTCGTCGGCTTGCAGACCATGTGTCAGGCTATGTTTTGGGCGGGTTTGAAACCCGCACCTACGATGCCAGAACGCTCAGGAATTGTTCAGCGTGTCCCTAACGAAGCTGCCGCCGGGGATCGAACGCATCCCGTACCGCATCGGCAAGCAGGTTGGCAGCCAGCACCAATGTCAGCATGAAACCGAAGGACGAGGCGAGCGACCACCATACCACCGGTTCGCGCGCCAGCTCCTCCCGTGCCGCGTTGATCATGGAGCCGAAACTGAACGTGGAAGGATCGACGCCAATCCCCACGTAGGAAAGCACCGCTTCGGCCAACACCAGGCTGGAGAACTCCAGCGCGACGGTAATCAGAACGATATGCATGACATTGGGCAGGATGTGCCGCCGCAGGATCTGCACGGTCGACGCGCCAAAGGCCCGCGCTGCCTGCACGTAATCGAGTTCGCGCAGTTTCAGGGTTTCGCCGCGCAACAGGCGGCACAGCCCCGTCCAACTGGTTATGCCGAGAATGGCGCACAGCGCGAGCAGCCGTGCGTCCGCCCGTTCGGCATCGGTGTCGAACCACTGGGGATGGGTGTCGATCATCACCTGCATCATCAGCACCGAGGCGGCAACCAGCAGTACCCAGGGGATCGAGTTGAGCACGGTATACAGGTACTGGATGGCATCGTCGACCCAGCCGCCCAGATAACCCGCCGCAATGCCAAGCGACACCGCGAAAGGCAGCATGATGAGCGTGGTCAGCGTCCCGATCACCAACCCGGTACGTATGCTCTTCAGGGAAAGGTAAAGCACATCCTGCCCGACCTTGTCCGTACCCAGCACATGGTAATGCGGGGCCAGTGCCACGCCTGCCGCAAGCAGCAGCGCCACCAAAAAGCCCATGATAAGTACCGGGCGCCAAACCAGTTCCGTATGTCCGGTAAGAATGCGACGCATGGCGACGGCCAGCCCAACGCCCTGGCTCCGCACCACGCCTACGGCAAGCACGCACAGCAACACCCCGGTCACAGCCAGTGCCTGAAGCGGCGTCCAGGCCAGACGCCGGGCAATGTCGGGCATGGCCGATTCTCCCTCGTCCAAATGGCGCGCGCCGTAAACGAGGCGCGGATATATCCGCGCCTGCCCGCCATCGGGCCGTTCTACTGTTTCACGCTGGAAGGATTCGCGCGCAAACGGTGTTGAGTAGGTTTTTTCCATCTGTACGCGCAAGGGCATGAGCAGTGCGTCAAGCGCGCTCAGGACTTCGGACGAATACACGGGCCGGATTTCCCGTACCTCGGCGGATCCGCCCTGTTCCGGCGGCAACTGCAGGCGATAGTGCAGGCTGTCCATGAAGCCGATGAGGGCGAACACCGACAGGATGGCTGCGGATGCCATCGCCACCGGTTGCCGCCCCACCCGTTTCCAGGCTTCGCGCGAAGGCGCATGTTTGCGTGCCTGGATGGCGAAAAACACCGCGCACGCGATGAGCGTGAAAACGAGCAGGTCAGTGAAAAGCAATACGGGTTTGATGCCCATCGCCCTACCCCAGCCTCACACGCGGGTCGACCAGCGTGTAGGAAAGGTCGGTCAGGATCAGGCCGATGATGTAGAGCACCGACCCGATGAATACCATCGCGCGCACTACGCCAAAATCCTGGCTCCGGATGGCCTCGATGGTGTAGCTGCCCAAGCCCGGAATAGCAAAAAAGGATTCCATCAACAGGCTTCCGAGGAAGAGCGTCGGAATGACGACGACCACCCCGGTAAGGATGGGGATCATTGCATTCTTGAGCACATGCCGGAACAGCGCCGCCAGTTCCGAAAGCCCCTTGGCGCGCGCGGTTCGCACGTAATCGCGCGAGATTTCTTCGAGAAAGATCGTGCGGTACCAGCGCGTACCCGAACCCAACCCGCCCACGACGCCAATGAGCACCGGCAGCCACAGGAAGCGCGCCATGTCCAACCCGTCCGCATAACCTGAGACCGGCGCAAGCGCCCATACCTTTGAAACCAGCCATTGCCCGCCGATGATGTAGAACATGCCTGAGACGGACATCATCGTCACGCAGAGCATCACGCCCCAGAAATCAAGCACGGTGGCCCGGAAGAACACCAGCAGCAGGGCAAGCGAGATCGCAGCAGTGAGGCCCAGCGCGAACGTCGGCAGGGCAACGGCAAACGACGGCTTCATACGTCCGCGAATTTCCAGCGCGATGTCGTGCCCGTCGTTGGCCTGCCCGAAATCAAAGGAAAACATGCGCAACGATTTGTCGACGAACAGGGTATCGGTCAGCTTTTCCGCCCCTTCGCGCGCCGGGTTATAGAACATCGGCTTGTCGTAACCGCGCTCGACCTTCCATCTCTGGATGGCTTCGGGGCTGGCGTATTTCGCCCCAAGCTGCATCCGGGCGATGTCGTCGGGCGAATTGACGCCGAAAAAGAGCACAAAGGTAAAAAGATTCACCCCAAAAAGGATCGGCCCCGCGTAAAGCAGCCGCCGCACGATGTAAGCCAGCATCAGGGGGGTCCTCCACGTTCCGGCGCCCCATCAGGCCCCGCGCACGCGGCGGCCCGCTCACGTTTGCGCCAGGAAAGCACTGCGGGGGCGACCAGCGCCAGTAGCAACAAGGCAGCCGCTGCCAGCGGCCAGCGCACGGGCTGGTTCCAGCGTTCGCGTGCGGCTTCCCGCGCGCCCACGTCGATCCTCTGATACTTCAGCCCGTTTCGCACGATGTCGCCCGGCTTGCGGTTTTTCAGCCACCCATGCTGGAGTGAATACGTTTTCGGGTGAAACCAGAACACCCAGGGCGCATCATGGCGCAGGATACCCACCATCCGATCGATGATTTTCTGCCGCTCAGGGCCATCCGGCATCACCCTCATGCGGTCGAACAGGCGGTCGTATTCGACGTTCATGTAATTGGCCGAGTTATTGCCCTGCCCAGACGCCTTGCCCTGCGGCCCGTAGAGCAGGAACAGCAGGTTTTCCGGGTCGGGATAATCGGCGTTCCAGCCCATGAGGAAGACCTGGGCGTTACCCTGGAGGATTTTGTCCTGGAAGCGGTTCCAATCCGTTGCCCGTACCACGAATTGCACCCCAAGGGCACGGAACTGCTTCCTCAGCCAGACGACCCGGGACTTGTCGCCCATTCCCGTCTCAGTGGTATCGAAGTAGAGGATCAGCGGCTCGCCTGTGCGCGCATCGCGCCCATTCGGCCAACCGGCCTCGGCCAGTAGCCTTTTCGCCTCGTTAATCCCGCGCCGCTGCGCTTTACCGTCGCGCCACTCAAACACGACGGGATTGATCCCGGCCTCCCCCTCATGCGCGCCGAAAACTCCCGGCGGGATCGGCTGCATCGCCGGGATACCGCGCCCGTTGAGAAAAATCGAGATGTATTCCTCCGAATCGAGCACAACCGAAATTGCCTGCCGCAACAGCCGTGCGCGCTCCCGTCCGGCGGCATCCGCCCCGGCGCCCCCAACCAACGAATCGCGCATATTGAAGCCAAAGTAGAAAGTCGACGAGGAGATGGAAGTCATCAGGCGAATGCCGCGTGCGGCCATGTCGTCGGAAAGCGTCACTTCGCCCCGGTCACCCATGTTCACCGCCCGGTCGAAATTGTCCGAAGAAATGCCGGCAGCATCATAATAGCCTTGCAGGAACTTGTTCCAGTAGGGGGTTGCCTCGCGCTCGCGCGTAAACACGACCTTGTTGATAAAAGGCAGGGGCTTGCCGCAATCGGCCAGCAGCCCTTCCCCGGCATCATCCGGCATGCCCTCGCAAGGATAAGCGTCGTGGCGGTAATTGGGGTTCTTTTCCAGCATCATGCGGGCATTGGGGTTGTTCTCCACCAGCATGTAAGGCCCGGTTCCCATCGGCCAGCGGTCGAGGGTCAGGTTGCGCGCGGCCATGCCCGGCTGGGAAAAAAAACGGTCGACTTCCGGCGGGATCGGCCCGAAAAACGGCATGGACAACCAATACAAAAATTGCGGATACAAGCCGGTAAAGGTGATCCGGTACGTATAACGGTCAATCTCATCAACCCCGTCGAGAACGAACTGGTCGAGGTCGACCCAGGCGCCCGGGTTTTTCTTCATCTCCTCACTGAGCGCGGCATGCAGGGTCTTCAGTCCCGGTAAATGTTCGGCCATCAGTTCAAAGATTGGCGACTGCACGCTGGGATGCGCCAGACGTTTGATCTCATAAATGAAATCGTTTGCCACCAGTTCCCGGCTGTCCAGATGCTCGAAATCCATCGGGCTCCGGATGCCGGACAGGTCGGATCTGGAAAGGGCGAAATAGCGCGGCTTGCCGTGTTCGTCCCGGGCAAAGGCCGGATGGGGCTGGTAACGCACACCGGGGCGGATGCTGATTTCTATTTCGCTGCGCAGAACCGCAGCCGGATCGGAACCCTTGGGCAGTCCCCTCCCGTCGGCGGCGAAATACCGCACCGTCGGCATACCTGCCGCCACAGCGGGTTCCAGGGTATAGGGCCGCTTCAGGTAGTGATATTGCAAGGGCGGCTCAACGATCTGGTAGAGAAAAGTAGCCTCGTCCTCGGCGAACGACTGTGCCGGATCGAGGCGCCGTGGCCTGTCTATGAATGCGGTATACAGAACGTCCTGCCCGCCTTCCCCAGCGGAATAGGGGTCATTGGGTATGGGGCCGCAGGCGGCCAGACAGCACAAACACCCATACACGGCACGCCATGTACGGGCAAATGGAAAAACGGCAAAAAGATAACGAAAAGCTCTTGTCAGCACGGGCGCAATTCTGGCAGGTTTTGAATCGCCCTGCCATGAATGGCAGAGATTCCCTCTGGCATGATACGTATTGAAGAACCCCTACACACTCAGCGAGAATTACGCCCGGCCCGTATTCCATGTAAAAACATTTACATGTAAGTGCACAGTCATTTTTTCGCTATAATCGCCACCTACGCCTTGAGGAGTTACTGACCTATGGGGTTTCTTGCTGGAAAACGTATTCTGATCACCGGGTTATTGAGCAATCGGTCAATTGCTTATGGTATCGCTAAATCCATGCGCCGTGAAGGGGCATTGCTTGCTTTTACTTACCAGAATGATCGTTTCCATGACCGAATTAAAAAGATGGCTGCCGAATTCGGCAGTTCATTGCTTTTCCCCCTCGACGTCCAGGATGACGCCCAGACCGAAGAGCTGTTTTCCTCCCTTGGCACGCAATGGGACGGGCTTGACGGCATCGTCCATTCGATTGCCTACGCGCCGGGTGAGGCGCTCGAAGGCGATTTTCTCGATGGTTTTTCGCATGAGGCGTTCCGTACCGCACTCGAAATCAGCGCCTATTCCTTCCCCGCGCTGGCCAAAGCCGCCCGCCCCCTGATGAAGGGCCGCAACGGCTGCCTGCTCACCATGACTTACCTGGGCGCAGTGCGTACCATGCCCAACTACAATTTGATGGGGATGGCAAAGGCCAGCCTTGAAGCATCGGTGCGCTACCTCGCGTCCTGCCTCGGCCCCGAAGGAACCCGCGTCAACGCCATTTCCGCCGGGCCGATCAAAACCCTGGCAGCATCCGGCATCGGCAGCTTCAATAAGCTCCTGGCATTTAACGCGCACAACGCGCCGTTACGGCGCAACGTTACCATTGATGAAGTAGGTAATGCTTCCGCCTTCATGTGCTCCGACCTGGCAAGTGGTATCACCGGTGAAATTCTTTATGTCGATGCCGGTTTCAACACCACGGCACTTGGCAACGCCCAACCTCTCTGATTCGTCCGCATCGTTGCGGCTGGAAGACAAATTCTTTATGGGCGTGCGCCCATCGGATCGGTAGTAGTTCCGGGTTCCCTGCCGCCTGCGGACGGAAAATACAGTCTGTTTTACGTAGCGATCGTCCGAGAAGTTGATACTCATCCCCGGGCCAAGACATCGATCAACGCTTCGCTGCGCATCTGATTTCCACGCCCGGGCAGCCGGAGTCTTTCATGGTCTTTGAAAAACTGTTCATGCTTATGGCCGAGAAAAAGGCCTCAGACATTTTCGTGACGGCTGGCACACCGATTCACATCAAGATCGAGGGGCAATCCCTCCCGATCAACCAGCAGATCATGGAACCGGGCATGATCCGAAATATGCTCTTTGAGATGATGACGTCCGAACAGGCGAAGCGTTTCGAGCATGAGCGCGAAATCAATCTTTCCTTTGGGCGGCATAATCTGGGCAACTTTCGCATCAACGCATTCTGGCAACGCAACTCAATCGCCATTGTGGTGCGTTACATCCAGGGCAACATCCCGTCCATCGGCACCCTGGGGCTACCCCCCATCCTCAACGAAATGGTGATGGAAAAACGTGGCCTGATCCTGGTAGTGGGAGCCACTGGCTCCGGCAAATCAACAACGCTGGCGTCAATGATCGACCACCGCATCCACAACAGTGCCGGGCATATCCTTACGATTGAAGACCCCATCGAATTTCTCTTCCACCACAACAAATCCATCGTCAACCAGCGCGAAGTCGGCATCGACACCCACAACTGGCACAACGCACTACGCAACGCGATGCGGCAAGCTCCAGACTGCATCCTGATCGGGGAAATCCGCGATCGCGAAACGATGGAAGCAGCCATTGCTTATTCGCAGACCGGACACCTTTGCCTCTCCACCCTGCACGCTAACAATGCCTACCACGCCCTGAACCGGATCATGAACTTTTTCCCACTTGAAAACCGGGAAATGCTTTTCCTCGACCTTTCTTTCGCGTTACGCGCCATCATCTCGCAACGCTTGGTCACCCAACCCAATGGCCAACGCATCCCGGCAGCGGAAATCCTGCTGAACACCCGCCATATCATCGACCTGATCCAATCGGGTTCGTTTGCCGGTATCAAGGAAGCGATGGAGCAAAGCCTCGCCCTTGGCTCACAAACCTTCGAGCAAGACCTCTACCGTCTCTACCACGAAGGAAAAATCACCCTCGAAGAAGCCCTGCTCAACGCCGACTCCCCCACCAACCTGCACTGGCTCATCGACAATAGTGGAAACCGATTTCAGCAGAAGGGAACCTCTGACAATAACGTCGACATTTTTTCTATTTCCGGCCTGGAACAAACCCAGACGAACATACATCTTCATACACTCAACTTCGATACGCGTTGAGCACACCGCATTGCGCCGGCACACATGATGATAATTGTGTCTCCCCGCCCTTAACCGGCGGGCACCTCGAAAAACATCGGGTTTGGATAAAAGAGAAGAGCAAAAATTTTTCCAATGAAATCAAAGGGAAATTTTTCTGACTCCATGAAACAAGGGAGTTTTTCGAGGTGCCCCGGCATTTACCGGCGTATCCTGGAACAACACTTCTGAACCGGGAAATCACATGAACGGCAATCATTCATGCGTGTGCACTGGCAGCAGCCTCCACGCAGAACAAAACTGCGACAACGAACTGCTCACCGAACTCATCACCATTCGCGACTGGCTGCGTTACGCGGTGTCGCGTTTCAACCGCGCCGGTATTTTCTGCGGTCACGGTACCGACAACACCTACGACGAAGCCGTGTGGCTCATCCTTGCATCCCTGGCGCTACCGCTGAACCGGCTTGAACCGTTCCTTGACGCCTGTATCCCATTCGACGAGCGCGTGGCGCTATTCGAGAACATCGATCGCCGCGTCTGCGAACGCATCCCCACTGCCTACCTCGTCCATGAAGCCTGGCTCGGCGAGTACCGCTTCCACGTTGACGAGAGCGTCATCATCCCGCGTTCCTGGTTTGCCGAATTGCTTGACGACAACGCTTTTTCGCCCTGGATAGAAGACCCGGAAACCGTCACTAGCGCACTTGACATGTGCACCGGCTCAGGCTGCCTGGCGATCCTGATGGCGGAAGCTTTTTTAAACGCCGACATCGTAGCCGCCGACATTTCTGCAGACGCACTCGCCGTCGCGCAACGCAACATCGCAGAGTACGGACTAAATGACCGCATCGAACCCTTGCAAAGCGACCTCTTCGCTTCCCTCGATGGCCGCTTGTTCGATCTTATCCTTTGCAACCCGCCCTACGTCACCACTGAATCAATGGAGCGGCTCCCGCCCGAATATCTACACGAACCGGCTCTGGCGATGGCGGCAGGCGAGGACGGGCTGAACGTCGTGCGCTGCCTGATTTCTGAGGCCGCACGCCACCTCCAACCCGAAGGCATCCTCGCGGTTGAAGTCGGGCACAACCGTGAACTGGTCGAAAACGCCTTCCCGGAATTGCCTTTTACGTGGCTGATGACACGTGGCGGCGTGGATGGCGTCTTCGTGCTCAAGCGGGAAGACTTGCAAAACACGTAATCCGTCTTCCCCCCCCAAAAAAAAACGTCAACATCATATTTTTACCTCAAGCCGCCAGGGTTCGCCCCGTGCGTCCCAATTTATATACCGCCGCCCTCAAACCAACCTTGCCAACAGGCTTTCCTTGTCGCCGTACAGAAGATCGATCAGGGGAATCTCGGGCATCGTGTAGACACCGGGCTTTTGCCTGAACGAAGCCCTGGCGCAGGCCAGCATGATTTGCGATGTCAGGGCCGGGTTGTTGATTTTCATGTTGAACTCAAACAACTGGTTGTCAGTCTTCCCCGAAACGCCCTTTCTGACGAGGTTGACGCCGTGCCCCATGTCGGTGATTTCGTCAATCTTCTCCACAGCAATGACGTGCGTCTCATCGTGGCTGAAATAGGAGTCGCTCTTGATTAATTTGCTGACGTCTTCGATATCTGCACCGGGGGCAAGCTCCACATAAACAACCCGCCGATGGATGCTCGTGCCAAGCGGGATGGTCATCGAGAGCGCGTTGGCGACGCCAGCGACGCTGTTGGCCGCAACGCTATGCCCCATGCTCATGCCGGGGCCGAAATTCGTGTATGTCAGCCCTTTGGGCGCACAGGCTTCGAGCAGGGTTCTGACCACGGAGTCACTGCCGGGATCCCATCCCGAAGAGATAATCGCAACCGCGTTATTTTCCTGCGCGATGGGCATGAGTTCTCTGCGCAGTTCCAGAAACGAGGTGTGAATGTCGTAACTATCGACGGTGTTGATACCGAGCTTCAGGTATTTTTTAGCGTAATCGGACACACTTCTCGTCGGGGTGCATAGCAAAGCGGCATCGACCCTGCCAAGCGCTGAAATGTCGTCTGTCACAACTACATCCGCGAGTTCACGCGGCTTTTCGGCGCCGACAACGCGGCGGACGACCCCGGCCAGTTCAAAATCCGGGCTGGCCTCGACAGCCTCAATCGCGTACTTGCCGATGTTCCCGTACCCAACCACTGCGACTCTTTTCTTTGTCATATGCTTCTCCGGCCTCCTGGAACGAGCCAATGCCCGCAAAAAGCAATAAGTATAAGGCAACCGAAGCACACAGGGGAAAACTAACGGCGAGAACCATTCTTGCCAACCTGACCACGGGTCTGGCCGCAAAATAATCACTTCACATTATCTGTATTAACCTTACTAGCGTTTCGCCAAATTTGCTTCAATTAGTTTCAGTATTTTCCACAATTTACTGTTTTAATACTGAGAATTAGTCCATACGCCAAGCCACTCATTTATAAGTGATTTCCGCTATCCGTGGTTTTCAACATATAAGTTAACCGCGTCTTTTGTTTTTATTAAGTTATGGTAATTTTATTTGGACACTATGATGAACATTCGGACATCCAGAGTTGAATTATTTCCTCCTTTTAGTATCCCTCCCGTTGTTCTTGTGATGGATGACTCAATCGACACACTCGATCTGCTATGCGAGGGCATTTCTGCCGCAGGTTACATCGCCATACCCGCAAAAAACGATATTGCAGCCCTGAAGTGCCTGGAGTTTGCCGTACCCGACATAATTTTACTCGACGCGACTTCACCCAAAATCAATGGTTTTGAGCTGGGCCGCCGGATCAAGTCGATGCCAGACCGAGGCAACATTCCCATCCTTTTCATGATCGAACCGGGAAACAACGAACATATTATCAACAGCTTCGAGTACGGCGGCAGTGACTATATACCGAAACCCGTGCGCGTCCCTGAGATGCTCGCGCAGCTGCTCACGCGCACCATTGCACGCGCCGACGACATGCGACACAGGTAAAAGAACCGCAGGGGCGGCAATCTGCCGCCCGTTTCGACACAGGCACACCAGAAAACGGATTGCGGTGGGCTTGCGGATCCCAACGTCAGGAGGCAAAGGACGGAGAATAGGGGTGTAGGGCGGCTAAGGCCGAAGGCCGCCATCCGCCGGTCGTAACCCTCGCCCGCTTGCGGCGGGGGAGGGTTTATATAAATCAATGCTTTACTGCATCCTGCCGTAACGTTGCCGTAATTATAACGCACAATATACCCAATTAGCAAACTATTATTTTTGGCTCAAAAACCGTTACAACCGCACAACAGTGCGGAAACCAC
>WREK01000016.1 GCA_009779355.1 Betaproteobacteria bacterium
AAGAGGAAAGAGCCGTAGGGGCGGTTTTCGTCGGAAAGCCCGGCGCGTGAGCGGCGGATGGCGTCCGAGACGAGCCGCACGGCTTCGTCCTGCCCAACGACACGTTCGTGCAGGCGCTCTTCCATCTTGAGCAGCTTTTCGCGCTCGCCCTGCATCATCCTGGAAACCGGGATGCCGGTGGCGCGGCTGACGACTTCGGCGATTTCTTCCGCGCCGACCTGGGTGCGCAACAGCTGGTTCTGTTTCAGTACGCCTCCGTCCGCCTTCTCGGCGGCTTTCAATTGCGCTTCGAGCTGGGGCAGTTCGCCGTATTGCAGTTCAGCCAGTTTATCGAATTGGCCTTTGCGCTGGAATTCGGCCATGCGCACCCTGAGATGGTCGATTTCTTCCCTGATGTGCCTGGCGCCATGCAAATGAGCCTTTTCCGCCTTCCAGACTTCTTCGAGGTCGGAATATTCCTTTTCCAGCCGGCTGATTTCCTCTTCGATCAGGGAAAGGCGTTTCCGTGAGGCTTCGTCCTTTTCCTTCTTGACCGCTTCGCGTTCAATCTTGAGTTGGATAAGACGGCGGTCGAGTTTATCCATGACTTCAGGCTTGGAATCGATTTCCATCTTGATCCGCGCCGCCGCTTCGTCGATGAGGTCGATGGCCTTGTCGGGCAGAAAACGGTCGGTGATGTAGCGGTTCGAGAGTTCAGAGGCTGCAACGATGGCCGGGTCGGTAATTTCCACCCCATGATGGATTTCGTACTTCTCCTGCAAACCGCGCAAAATGGCAATGGTCGCTTCAACCGTCGGCTCTTCGATCAACACTTTCTGGAAACGCCTCTCCAGCGCTGCGTCCTTTTCGATGTACTTACGATACTCGTCCAGCGTGGTCGCACCGATGCAGTGCAGGTCGCCCCGTGCCAGCGCCGGTTTGAGCATGTTTCCGGCGTCGATTGCGCCTTCGGCCTTACCTGCGCCGACCATCGTGTGCAATTCGTCGATAAAAAGGATGATACGGCCTTCTTCGCGGGCAATTTCCTTCAACACCGCTTTGAGCCGTTCTTCAAACTCGCCCCGGTACTTGGCTCCAGCAAGCAGTGCCGCCATATCGAGTGCGAGCACCCGTTTCTCCTTGAGCGTTTCGGGCACTTCTTCGTTGACGATGCGCTGCGCCAAACCTTCGACGATGGCTGTTTTGCCGACACCGGGTTCACCAATCAGCACGGGGTTGTTTTTGGAGCGCCGCTGGAGGATCTGGATAGCACGGCGAATTTCATCGTCACGGCCAATCACGGGGTCGAGCTTGCCCATACGCGCGCGTTCGGTGAGATCCATACAGTATTTCGACAGGGATTCACGTTTGCCTTCGCCTCCCTGATCATCGATTACCGCACCGCCGCGTACGGCATCGATGGCTACCTCCAGCGCCTTGCGGTTCAGCCCGTGTTCGCGCAGCAGTTGCCCGGTTTCGCCCTTGTCCTCGACCAGAGCGAACAGAAAGATTTCGCTGGCGATGAACTGGTCGCCGCGCTTTTGCGCCTCGCGGTCGGTGAGATTAAGCAGGTTACCAAGGTCGCGCCCCACGGTTACGTTGCCACCGTGCCCCTCGACTTTTGGCAGTTTTTCCAACGCCCGTGTGAGTGCCGCCCTCAGGGGTTGCGTGTGGACGCCTGCGCGCTGCAACAGCGATACCGTGCTGCCGTCTTCCTGTCCGAGCAGAGCCAGCAGCAGGTGCTGTGGTTCAATGAACTGCTGGTCATTGCCGACCGCCAGACTCTGTGCGTCAGCAAGCGCCTGCTGGAACCGGGTTGTAAGTTTGTCGAGCCGCATGATGAAAAATCCTCTGTAAAAACCGGCAAATACCGGTCAGATTGATGTCCGATGTCGACTATGTGGGGTGGAAACCGCCCAGCTTCAAGAGGGGACAGTCCGCGTGACAAATTACCGCGACATGCGATTACCCCTTTCTTCCGATGTGACATAGGTCGTTCCCCCTGAACTATCTATCAAACAGAATCGGCAAAGCAGGCAACGCAAACACAGACTCATGCACAATATGCTCAACATCCCCGGAAAATGCTCCTATCAGGCGGGCGTCAGCCTGATCGAAGTCCTCGTTTCCGTTTTCATTCTGGCTTTTGGCGTTCTTGGCATCGCTGCCATGCAGACCGGGGCTCTACGCAATACCCAAAGTGCGTTGGAGCAGAGCGCCGCCGTTTTCCTCACGCATTCCATCCTTGATGCCATGCGCGCCAGCATGCAACCCGATGCCGAGCATCCCGGCGCATTAACCGTCCGTCCGGGCTACGTGACCGACGGTTTCATTTGCCAGAGTCCACAGGTTGCCGACCCGCTTGTTGCAAACGACCTCGCCCGCTGGTTTAAGAACATACGAGACAACCTCAACGGTAACGTGGACGATGGAAACGCCTGCGGCAATATTGCGTGCGATGCGGACGACCCAAACCTCTGCACGGCGGCGGTCCGGTGGGACAACAGCCGTTCCCTGGGCGGAAGTAACAGGCAGATCGTGGAAACACGGAGCCGCCTATGACCTGTCTTTCCAGAGACGCCCAGCGTGGCTTGACCTTAGTCGAGTTGATGATTGCCATGCTGTTGGGGTTGATCGTCGTCGGCGGCGTCCTGGGCCTTTTCATTAGCAACAGCGAAACCCACCGCCGCACGGGGGACCTCGCCCGCATTCAGGAAAACGCCCGTATTGGTGTGCAATTCATTGGCCGTTCGATGCGCGAGGCAGGCGGCAATCCTTGCGGGCTTCCCCCGGGCATGGGACTCATCTTTCACTTGGCAGAGGCTCCACAAAACAGTTGGTGGGCGGGTGGCAATGACTTCAAATTTTCCCTGATTGGATATGCAGGCGGCAACGGTTTTCCCGCCAACGGCAGCGTAACGAGGGTCAACGGTAGTGACGCGATCGTCACTGTTTCTGGCAGCGCCTTCGCCAAGACCGTCATCAGCGACGCCCCCCCAGGCGGAGCGATGCTCATCTCCTCGAACGAAGGACTCGCCGCAGACGACATCATGTTTGCATGCAGCATGAGCAGGGGGCGCGGTGTCGTTTTCAAGGCAGGAAAAATTTCCGTATCCGGAACCAACAGGTCTGTCGCCCGCACAAACCGTTTCGAGGGCGCAGTCGAAGACATGCCAGTCACCGCCTTGGGCAAGATCAATGCCGAAGGCTGGTTCGTTGGTCGGAACACACGGGGAGGCACCTCCCTGTACCGTGCGTTTATCGGGGACAACGGGCAACCCGAAGAAATTGCCCAGGATGTTGCTGCCATGCACATCTCCTATCTGTTACCGAACGCAAACGGGTACGTAGCCGCCAACGAGGTCAGTGATGACGATTGGCTCAATGTCATCGCCGCCTACATCGAACTCACCATTACCAGAAATGTTGCCGCCAATGGGACGGCCATTCAACGCACAGTCGGCCTGACCGTCAACCTTAGGAACAAGTTCGTCCTGGGCAGGGGCAACCCGGACGGAGGCGCCCCGGATGAGGGCGATCCCGACGGAGGCAACCCGCCATGACCCACCCTGCCACCGCCCTTTCCTGTTTCCGGTCACAGCGCGGCGCGGCGCTGATCATTGCCATGATCTTGTTGGTGATCATGTCACTGCTGGCCGTTACTTCGCTACGCAGCACGGTCATGCAGGAGCGCATGAGTTCCAACACCCACGATCACAACCTGGCTTTCCAGTCGGCGGAAGCCGGACTCAGAATGGGTGAGCGTCAGGCGGAAAACTGGGTCAATGGCGGAGCGGCCAGCAACTGGTCAGACTGCGATCAGGGTCCAGACTCCACCGGGCTTTACCGGAATATCGACGCCCAATGCCCGCAGCCGCTCTGGGAAGGCCCGCCGCCAGACAGCATCGGCTCATACTGGCGCAACGCGAATAACGATTCGGGGGACATCCGGTTCGACAGCAAGGGGTTATCGCTCGCCCCCTTCTTCATCGTCGAACTTATCTCCGAGAGCGCCCCCTGCCAAATCAACAGCCCGGATCTGAACCCGAGTTGCAGACGCTTCCGGGTCACGGCCAGCAGCCGAAGCACCGATGGCCGCGCACAGGTCATCCTCCAATCCATCTACGCGACCGATTAAGCGGCAACGTTGGGGTTCGCGAAGCTCACCCCAACCTATACCAAAAACGCTCAAATAACGAGAATTAATCCATACAGTAATCCATTTGTTTATCAGTGATTTCCGCTTTGCGTGATCTTAAACATATCGGCTGATCACGGTTTTTGTTCTTATTAAACCATCCATAACTACATGCTGCCCAGAAACTATTATGTTGTGCAATCATGACACGCCCAGCACCCGCCACCTCCTCCTCCCTGCGCTTATCTGTCTGGCAGCCCTCTGCCTGCTGACCGGCACCGTCCCCGCCAGGGCAGAGATCACCTTCCCCTCTATCCCTCTGAATGAAATCAAGGGCGGCCCGCCAATCTTCATGCTGGTCGCAGGCAGGGATCACAAACTGTTCCACGAAGCCTACAGCGGCATTACGACCTTTAGCGATGGCCGCACGATAAATGCCGGCTTCAACCCACGCATCGTCTATTACGGGCTGTTCGACAGCAAACTGTGCTATCAGGGCACCGGGGTCAACAATAATGGCACTCTCTATCTTTTTTCCAATACCGACTATTTCGAGGCCTCCGGCGCCGTCACCGACATGCAACTCCACAAATGCGGTGGGGGGCAGTGGTCAGGGAACTTTCTCAACTACGTCACCACCAGCCGCATGGATGCACTGCGCAGGCTGCTCTATGGCGGCACGCGCCTTGTAGACACCCCTACCGAAACCGTTCTGCGCCGTGCCTACATTCCAAGAGACGGGCACGCATGGGGCAAGGAATACACCAGCACAGCGGTAGACGGCTACAACATTGCCGACTATACCCCGTTCTCTTCCCCCAATACGGGCAGACGCCACTTTTTCGGCAACTACGGCTGGCACGCAAATTGCGTGATTTGCCGCAATGGGGCTCCTGTACTGGCCGTAGCGCTCAATGCCGCACCCGCCACCAATCTCGGATTTGAACGCATATGGGACTGGGCCAATGCAGACATCGATAATGGCGTCGACAACAACTTCAACGATTCGTACTTTAGTGTCACAGGTTCCAATTCCAAAAAATACTCAGTGCAAGTCAAAGCCTGTTCCAAGGTTTTCACTCTGCCGGACAACACAAAAAATTACCGGGGCGAAAACTGCAAACCCTACACGAACGACAAAGGCGTCACCGTATACAAGCCTGTTGGCATACTGCATAAATTTGGGGAAGACGGAAGCATCCTCTTCGGGCTGCTCACTGGCAGTTATGACACGAACGTTTCAGGCGGGGTGCTACGCAAGGCAGTAAGTTCCTTCGCCGGTGAGGTAAACCCGCAAACCGGCCAATTCACCAGCAATGCTACCATCGTCCAAACTTTCAACAACATCGTAATTAGCGGTTTCGCGGGTGAGAATACCCTGCAACCGATCTTCAGCTACAGAAATTTTCGTACCCCCTCTGTTGGAAGCTACCTCAGCGCCCGCATCATGAACGAAGGCGAATACCCAGACTGGGGCAACCCTATCGGGGAAATGATGTATGAGGCCCTGCGCTACCTCAGCGGCGCAGGCAAACCTGTCTCCGCGTTCAGTTCGGGGAGCGCCAATGACAATACTATTGGGTTGAAGCGCGCAACCTGGGACAAACCCTATGAGCGCGCGCACCAATGCTCCCGACCCAACCTCCTTGTGCTTTCGGACATCAATCCGTCATTCGATTCGGATCAACTGCCAGGTGCGCGTTTCCAAAGTTGCACAACGGTGTCGGGCATACTCAAAACCTCTGATTCCTGCACCAAGGCGGGGGGCAGCGGCACGTTCGATCAGATCGACAATGGTAATCCGCTCAACGTTGGGCAACTCCTCGACGACATCGGCCAAAAAGAAGGCATCAACGGAAAGGACGTTTTCATCGGCCAATCCGGTAGCCAGACCGACTGGGTTCCGTCAATCAAGCGCGCCAATTCTCTTTCCACCATACGTGGGCTTGCGCCGGAAGACCCAGGCAAAGAAGGCAGCTACACTTCTGCCGCCGTCGCATACTACGGCAAAACCGTGGGCATCCCCACCGAAAAGGGCAATCAAACCGTCAACACCTATGTCGTCGCGCTCAGTTCCCCCCTGCCCAGGATAGAGGTTCCCACGCCCAAAGGAACCATCATCATTGTGCCTTTCGGCAAAACCGTTGAGGGCCCCAACATTGTCTCCAATCAGGAAAACTTCCAGCCTTCCAACCAGATCGTCAAGTTCAACTCTGTCAACATCAACCCGCGCGACCCGGACAACGGGGGCCGTTACAGCGCAACAGTTCTGGTTAGTTTTGACGACGCGGAACAAGCTTCGGATTACGACATGGATTTCCGCGTCGAATACCGAGTCCTGCAACTGGAGAACAACGATGTCGAAGTCACAGTCACACCGATATATTTCGCGAATCCCTCAGAAGTAATAATGAATGTCGGCTATGTCGTTTCCGGCGCAGGCACGCAGGATGGGCCTTACCTCGTCGTGCAAAACAGGTCGTTAAATACCTATAGCCGCCCCTATGTCTACTATCTCAACACCCCGGTGGGGAAACCTTCCGGATGGTGCGCGAACCCTGCCAACATTCCGCCCAATTATGATCCCAACAACCTCATTTGCATCAAGTTGCCCGCCTGTACCAATGGCGTATTCGGCAAGTGCGACCAACTCGGAGAATACAGCAGGCGCGTTTTCACCCCGAGCGGCAATGCGGCCACCCTGCTGAAAAACCCGCTCTGGTACGCTGCCAAATGGGGCGGTTTCCGCGTCAGGCCTGGCGACACCCAGCACTGGCCTGATACCCCGGCTAAATGGGACGCGGACGGCAACGGTCAGCCTGACAACTACTTTTCGATAAGAAACATCCCTGCTGTAGAGAAGGCGCTCGTATCCGTCCTCAACTTCATCGAAGAAAACCAGGGCCAATCCTCAAGCCTGATCAGTACAAGTAGCGACATCTTTGGTTCCTCCGACACCCTTGCCTTCAGCACGACGTTCAGTATCTCCAGCTACCCGCCCGACTGGAGCGGGAATCTCATTGCCACGGCTATCACCCAGATCAGCAAAGACAATCCCAGCGGACTCGGCCCGGTTCGCTGGAGAGCCGCCGAAAAACTCCCTGCTGCCGGCGCACGCCGCATCTTCACCCGTGCCAACCCCGACCTCCAGGACATCTCAAATCAAGGCGTGGAATTCAAATGGGAGCAACTCAACCCGAACCAACAAGCCGCGCTCACCTGGGACAACCAGTTCGATGGCGCAAGCGTGCTTGATTACGTGCGTGGTAGTGCCGAAAAAGAAATCGCGCGTGGCGGAACCTTCCGCGACCGCACCAGGGCAGGCAACGCAGCCAGCCCGCTGGGTGACAGCCCAAATAACACCCCGGTCTACTACAAGCCCACCAATACCATTTACCTCGGCGCAAACGACGGGATGCTGCACGTATTCAATGCCGCAACGGGTCAGGAACTGTTCGCCTACCTCCCTTCCGCGCTCATCCCGAAACTGCCAGAACTCGCCTTACACAACTACGGGCATGCCTGGTACGTCGATGGCGAAACTGCCATCGGATCCGTCCGGGAGGACGCATCCAGCGTAAAGCACATGCTGGTTGGCGCGCTCGGGCGCGGCGGCAAAGGACTCTTCGGGCTGGACGTGACAAACCCGGCAAGTTTCTCCGCCCGTAGTGTCGCTTGGGAACTCAACGGCACACCGACCGGACAATGCGGCGGAAACTCGGATCATGACAACCTTGGACACATTCTTGGCACGCCATTCATCGCCACCTTCAACGACGGCAAAACCTATGCCCTCGTTGGCAACGGCTACAACAGTTGCACCGGTAAGGCCGCGCTCTACATTATCGACATCCAGACAGGCAAAATCGTCCGACGGATCGACGTTACCTCCCCCGTTGCAGGCGACAACGGCCTCTCTACCCCGGTCGCACTGGACGTCAACGGTGATGGAAAAATAGACCTCGTCTGGGCCGGCGACCTCCTCGGCAACCTCTGGCGGTTCGACCTGCGCTCAAGTTCGCCCAAGGACTGGGGTACTCACACAACCCACCCCATATTCATCGCCCGCAACAACAACGAAATACAACCCATCACAGCCCCTCCTGCCGTCACCCTCTATAAAAGCGACAACGGCCTCGTCCCCTTCGTCTCCTTCGGCACAGGGCGTTACCTTACCATCGCCGACAAGTCAGACCAGGCCATCCAAAGCTGGTACGGCCTCATCGACGACAGCGACAACAACGACAGCACTACCACCCCCATCACCCCCACCAAATTGACCAGGTACAAATTCGTGCCCTCCGACCCTACCACGCGAACTGTTCAGAAACAGGATCCCAGCAACGCTGACATAAAAAACCCCGGCTGGGTCATCGACTTCGACATCAAGGGCGATGCAGGCGAACGGGTCATCAACGCCCCTGTCCTGATCAAAACCCAGCGTGGCACAGTGGTTATGATCCCCTCCATCATCCCCAGCAGCGACCCCTGCAAGGCGGGCGGGCGGGGTTATATCAACTTTGTTAACGCCTTCACCGGCGCGGTGCTCGACTCCCCCTTCATCGACATCAACGGCGATGGCATCATCGATAAAAAAGACATCCAAGGCTCTCCAGGTTCTTTGGATCTGCAAATCGGTATGCCTGGAAACATCACCATCGTTGGCAACCAAATCATTGTCGGCGGCACGGAAAAACAGGGTGACAGACTATTTGACTTTGGCAAAGTCGGCAGAGCAAACTGGGGGCGGGTTTCCTGGCGGGAGATCATTCGGGAATAGCCTTCCGCCACCATCCGCATCCCTCTCCCGCGAGCGGGAGTGGGGCATATGCCCCCCGTGTATCAGGTCAACGGACTTGCGTGACGCGCGAATCCAGGATGTATTTGTCTGATCGACTCCCCAGCAGGAGGCAAAAACCATAGTCTTCCAGGTAATAATAGGTGGAGATTTCGTCGAGCTTGCCTCCGACGACATGGCATTTCAATTCTTTTGCCTTGCCTTGGAATTGCCGGTGTAATTCCTCAGCCGAGATTTCGCGAGCGACTTTACAAATAACTTCCAATTCCCGGTTGGATTGGTTGGTCACTATATCCGTGATCCGCGTACGCTGCCAATATCCCAATTGACTGTTGACGGGCATCTTCTCCCAGTCCCCCCGTAATTCGAGTTTGTCGACCTGGAAAACGTTCTGCTCCTCGGCGCTATAGAGCATCTGGCTGAGGGGAATCATGCCGAGAAAACTCATCTGCTCCATCCTGTCGTTACCTTCCTGCCATGTAACGTAAAAAACGCCCGGTATCGACGTCGGCTCGATCAGGACTTCCTGTCGGAATAGCGCGGGTTTGTTCAAGCGGGTTAGCGCGCTGCCGCTCAGGGATGACCGGGCACCTTCCATGCGAATGGCATTAACGGATTGGATGGGCGGAGTACGTTCGAGTTGTGTGAGTTGGGTGGCGATATTGGCATCCGGGTCGGGTAAGGCGGAAAAGTTCGGCAAACGCTTGTCGCGCGGCTCAGGAGGCAGAAGGATTTGAGATAAATTTTCCCCGCTGCAAATCATCGACAGCATGGCGGCAGAATCGCCGGTAGCCTGCGGGATATTCAGGACAGGCTGGCGAGTCTGCATCCCCCCGTCCGTGACCGTCTGTTGTTGATCCAGATAGTAGACATGAAGAAGAGAATACGACTGCTTCTGGCAATCCACCTGATAAAACCCGGCCCGACGGGCATACGGGGCCTTGTAAAGCCGGATATATGCGAGATAAGGATAATCTACTGCCGCCCAGAAACGTACGCTGCCATCCGGCTGTGTTTGCAGGCTCGAAATTTCCAGCAGGAGTTGCGTTTCGTTCTTCTTGTTGTAGGCAATTTCACGCCAGGAGGGTGTGCGTTCACAGGCATTTTTGACTGCGTCCAACTGATGGACGGCTTTGGCGGTAGATTCGTTTAAGGCAAGCGGCGGAGAATAAAGTGAGGATCTGTCGGCGTAATGCCTTTCTTTTCTGATAGAGGATATTTTTTTGTCAACGAGATCGGCAAAAATCCAGTCTGCGCTCCCGTTGTCGCAACTCGCCTGGAGATACAACTCCCCTGGCAACTCCCCTGGCGCTTTATTCTTGGATGGTTCCAGCAAGCGTACGGCCAGGAAAACTTTTTCGCCATTACGCAGCACACTTTCTTCGATTACGTTGTTTCTTTCGATGGCCTGTCTGACGGCATGATTGATCTGCCCCTGACTGCTCGATGGCGTTGGCGGGGAAGAGGGCGTGCTGCATGCAAACAGGGCAGAAGATATGGAGCCAATGGTAAAAAGAGTCGATATTTTCATGATAGATGGATTCTTTGGAAACATTGCCAACGTGATCGGCAGATGCGTTAGAACATTAAAAACGCTGTATTTTAACCCCATCGTCAAAGCAAAATTCTCAACCCTCGATGAAAATTCCGTCACAAAAAACAGGCATCTGCGTCCACATATTTACACAAAATTGATCTGGAACCGTCCTTTATTCCATGTCAACCCAAAAAACCATCGGCTATCATTCCCGGATTCCATTTTGTGACCACTTCCGCACATGGCGATTTCCTGCATCGAACACCTCGTCGCAACCGCCAGTGGAATCATTCTCGGTAAGGAATACGAATGGCGGCTGGCTCTTTCATGCCTGATTGCCCGTGGACATTTGCTGATCGAAGATGTTCCGGGCACGGGCAAAACGACGCTCGCCCATACCCTCGCCTGCCTGTTGGGGCTGCAATTCCAGCGTATCCAGTTCACCAGTGACCTGTTGCCTGCTGATATCCTTGGCGTGTCAGTGTTCGAGCGCGAAAGCGCGACTTTCCAGTTCAAGCCCGGCCCCGTGTTTTCGCAACTGATCCTGGCAGATGAAATCAATCGCGCCACGCCCAAGACTCAAAGCGCATTGCTCGAAGCAATGGAAGAACGCCAAGTGACTTCCGACGGCCAGACTTTACTTCTGCCCGAGCCCTTTTTTGTCATTGCCACCCAGAACCCTTCGTATCAGATCGGCACATTTCCGTTGCCGGAAAGCCAACTTGACCGTTTCCTTTTGCGCATCCGCCTCGGTTACCCAGACCGTGCTGCGGAGCGTGAATTGTTGCAAGGGGAAGACCGGCACACGCTGCTGGAGAGCATCGAGCCCGTGATGAATCCGGCCGAGTTGCTGGCGTTACAGGCTACCGCCAGGTCAGAGATCATTTCCGAACGCCTGGTCGATTATGTGCAGGCGCTGCTGGCCGCGACCCGGCAGAGTCCGGAATTCGCGACCGGCCTCAGCCCGCGCGCGGGTCTGGGCCTGCTTGCCGCAGCGCGGGCATGGGCTTTGATCGAAGGGCGCGACCATGTGCTCCCAGAAGATGTACAGCGCGTTTTTCCATATCTTGCCGGACACCGTCTGCGCCTGGCAAGCGACGGGCGCATGCCGGGGCCAGACGATCTCTCGCGCCTGCTGAAAAGCGTCGCGGTCATCTGAGCATTAAACATGTCCGCCGCCCGCCTGCGCGCCGTATTCCGGCTGGGGCCAGGCCGGCCGGAAGAGGCGCCGGTCAAATTGCGGCAGGAGCGCATTTATATCCTGCCTACGACGTCTGGGCTGGCCTTCGTGGGCATGCTGGCAATTATGCTGGTTGCTTCGATCAACTACAGCATCAGCCTGGGTTACGCGTTTGCGTTCCTGCTTGGCGGCGTGGGAACTGCCAGCGTCCTTTGCGCTTTCCGCAATCTGTTTCGGCTCTCGATCCGATATGGCAAGGCAGAGTCCGCGTTTCCCGGCGGCAACGTAGTGTTCCATCTGCTCATCGAAAACCCCGATCCGCGCCGCCGCCCTGCCCTGCGTTTGATCGCCAGCGATAAACGGGGGGAAACCTGTTTCGACTTGCCCCCCAGTGCGTGCAGCGAAATTCTTTTGGCTTTGCCTGCGCAACAGCGTGGCGTACTGCCGATCGGCCGCACGGTGATCGAAACGCGCTGGCCGCTCGGGTTTGTTCGCGTCTGGAGCGTGTTGATGCCAGATATGGAAGCCCTGATTTTTCCAACACCAGAAGTTGGTTCCCCTCCGCCTGACCGTTTTCCGAGTGACCGCCCTGCGGACTTGGGAAGCTTGTGTTCGGGCAACGAGGATTTCGCTGGCTTGCGCGCATATCGGGAGACGGATTCCCCCCGCCGTGTGGCCTGGAAGGTCTATGCACGAGATGGGGAAATGTTGACGAAGGAGTTTTCAGCCTCGGCAAGCGGAGAACTCTTATTCAATTGGTACGATTTGCCTGTCGGATTGCCGGAAGAAGCGCGACTCTCAAGGCTGGCCACCTGGCTGTTGCTTGCCAGGCAGGGCGAAGAACGTTATGCGCTACGGTTGCCCGCGCGCGAGTTCCCTGCCGCACGGGGCGAGGCGCACTTGCGCCGCTGCCTGGGAGCGCTGGCCCGGCATGAGACGGTACAGGAAAAGAAATGAACGTAAAGGGACTGAACGCGCGTTTGTCCGGCGCTTTGTTCCGTGGCCGTAACGGTCACAACGACCCTCCAAAGCGTAGCAAACCCGTTGAAGTTTCCCTGCGCCGTGACCAGGCCGTCTGGCTGCTGGCCGCAGCAGCGTTAACCCTCCTTGCTCATCTGCCAAAGTTGCCGGTCTGGGTCACCATATACTGCGTGGCTCTCCTCGTCTGGCGCGGCTGGCTTTTATGGAACGGAAAGGCCGCACCGCCTCGATGGGTGCTGCCGCCGCTCGTATTGGGTATGGCCGTCTGCATCCGCCTCGACCTGGGGCAGTTTTTCGGTAAGACACCGGGGCTGATTTTCCTGGCAGCGCTGCTCTGCCTGAAGCTGTTGGAAACCCGGAACATGCGCGATATCCGCGTCGTAACGCTCCTGTGCTTTTTCCTTCAGTTCGGATTGTTTTTCAACGACCAATCCTTACCTGCCGCAACGTTGGCTCTTGTTGCCTTGTTAATTACGCTTGGCAGTCAGGTTGCGCTGGCCGACCCGTCCAGCAACTCGCGCGAACGCCTCAGAACAGGCGCAATGCTGCTCGCGCAGGGCATGCCGTTCATGGTGGCGCTATTCGTTCTTTTTCCACGTGCAATCCCGCCGTTGTGGGGTATCTCGGCTGATACGGTCGCAATCAGTGGTTTGTCCGATTCGATGTCGCCAGGCACGATCAGCGAAATGATCCTCTCTGATGAACTCGCTTTCACTGTGGAATTCGACGGTTCCCGCCCGGCCCCGGCCGACCGCTACTGGCGTGGCCCGGTATTGAGTCAGTTCGATGGCCGTACCTGGCGCATGGCGGTACGCCTGCTGGGAGACAACCCGGAATACACACCCTCCGGCCGCCGTTTCGATTACCGCATCATGATCGAGCCTCATCAACAGCACTGGTTACCGGCTCTCGACTACGTCGCTGGATCGGTGGAAGGGGTGCGTTTTTCCCGCGATTTTCAGGCACTGGCGCAGCAACCGGTCAGCAGCCGTGCGCAATTCGCTTTCAGTTCCTTTCCCGATACGGCAGTCGGGTTGAACGAATACCCGCTGACACTCGATCTGACCCGGCAATTACCCAAGCATGGCAACCCCCGTGCGCGGGCATTGGCCGCCGAACTAAAAGCGGAAACGCCTCGACAGACGGTTGGCCGGATACTTGACTGGTTTTTGGATGGAGGGTTCAGCTATACGCTACAACCTCCAGTATTGAAAGAAAACAGCATCGACTTTTTCCTGTTCGAAACCCGTGCGGGGTTTTGTGAGCACTTCGCCGGAGCCTTCGTTTTTCTGGCACGCGCGGCAGGCGTTCCAGCGCGCGTAGTGACAGGCTACCAGGGAGGCCGTATCAATCCCATCACAAAAGCCATCAGCGTGCGCCAGTCGGACGCCCACGCCTGGGCCGAGGTCTGGTACGCGGGGCGCGGTTGGGTCAGGGTCGATCCCACTGCGCTCATTGCGCCAATGCGCATCGACCATGGCCTGGAAGGGGCACTGGAGGGAAAACTGCCTTTCATGTTGCGCCCGGAGTATTCATGGCTCCGGCAATTGCGTGACGGTTGGGAAGCCGCCACTACGCAATGGAACCGAAAGGTCATCGCTTACGACGGCAGGCGACAACACGACTTGCTGGGCGCATTCGGCCTGGGTGACATGACGCCGCCGAAGGCGTTCGGCGCAGCTTCTATCGCCATCGCCCTCCTGATGGCCGCGTTTTACGGTTGGGCGCAATTTCACCGCAACGATGGTGGGCTCGACCCGCTCGACCGGGCCTGGGTACGATTTTCAGCCCGACTTGCCCCATTCGGCCTTGCCAGACTATCCAATGAAGGCCCTCTCGATTATGCTCAAAGATTGGCTGCCGCACGCCCCGCCGATGCTGGCGTGCTCACCTCGATCTGTACCCGGTATGCCTGTTTACGTTATCGTCAACCACCCTTACGCGCAGAAATCGATGCATTGGCACACACTATCGATACCTTTAACCCCAGTTGTCAGTTTCCAGTGACAATTAACCACTAACCATTTAATAAAGATGAAATCAAAGACAACCACCGGCTCCCTGTTCCGCCTGGGAGCCGTTTTTTTGCTGCTCATCCTCGGACCGACCTGTGCGCATGCGGACTTCACAACACGCGCGGACGTTTCCGCCTTCATCGAAGAAATCTCCACGCGCAATGGAATGGATGCTGCCCCTATTTACGTAGCGCTTTCCCGTGCCCAACACATCCCGCGCGTCATCGACCTGATAAAACCGCCCGCGAAACGTGGCATACGTTCATGGCAACGGTATCGTGGGCAATTTCTCAGCCACACGCACATCGCAGGTGGGCTGGATACCTGGGCACAATACGAAAATGAATTGCGTCGGGCTGAAAAACAATACGGCGTGCCGCCAGAGATCATTCTGGGCATTCTCGGGGTAGAAACAATCTACGGTCGCAATATGGGCAACTTCGAGACGCTTTCCGCGCTCGCCACGCTGGCTTTCGATTATCCGCCGCGCGCCGAATTATTCCGCAGCGAACTGGAATCGCTCTTTCTGCTCGCCAGGGATCAAGGCCGCGACCCGGCCAGTTACTCCGGCTCCTATGCAGGCGCAATCGGCTGGCCGCAATTCCTGCCGAGCAGTATTCGCCGTTACGCAGTAGATTTCGATGGCAACGGAAAAATCGATTTCGACAGCAACGCGGTAGACGCCATAGGCAGCATCGCCAATTACCTGCGCGAACACGGCTGGGTGGCGGGCGCGCCCGTAGCGGTGAGGGTTCGGCTCACCCCCGGCGCGGATCCCACGCCGCTCATCGAAGCGGGCATCGAACCCAGTTTGAACCAGGCGCAATTGCTGGAAGTCGGCGTCCGCCCGCTCTCCAATTCCCTGCCTGCTGCTGGTGAAGCTACGCTGGTTGACCTCGAAACGCCGGGAGAGACTACCGAGTATTGGCTCGGTTATCGCAACTTCTACGTCATTACGCGCTACAACCGCAGCAGTTTTTACGCAATGGCTGTATTCCAACTGGCGGATACGTTGCGGGCGGGCCATGACGATAGCATCGACATCACAACCTGGAAAGCAAGCGCCACAAAACCCTCGAAATCTGCAAAACCTGCGGCAGCACGCAAGCCATCGTCAGGCGGCAAAGCGGGCAAGAAGCTGCGGCCTTCACACAAAGCAAAAAAATAACAAGAGGGACGGAAGGGAACCTTGGCGCCCGCCGGGGCGGCATCCTGCCGCCCCTTTCCCCGTTTGTAGACGGGCAAAGCACAGAAAGGTGACGCACATGCCGAACTTCCCTAAAATAAATACTGCTTCGCCTGAAGCACATCCGGCATGACTGCACTTTCACTTTTACAGGAAAGGACCGATGAATTTTGAACACGCACGCTTCAACATGGTTGAGCAACAGGTACGCCCCTGGGGGGTCATGGATCCAAAAATACTTCAACTGCTGATGACGGTACGGCGCGAAGACTTCGTGCCGCCCGCGATGCAGGCACTAGCCTTTGCCGATATCGAAATCCCACTGCCCTGCGGGCAAGTCATGCTCAAGCCAACCATCGAAGGGCGCATCCTGCAAGCGCTTGGAACCCTTCGCGTTGCCTCGGTACTGGAGATCGGCGCGGGCAGCGGCTATTTCGCCGCCCTGTTGGCGGCAAATGCGGGTCATGTCCACACGATCGAAACCCACTCGGAATTGGTGCAGCTTGCGCGCGGGAACCTCGCACACAACGGCGTTGATAACGTTACCGTGGAAGAAGGCGATGCCTCCCAAGGCTGGTACCCACAAGCGCCATACGATTTAATCGTCGTTTCAGCCGGATTGCCTGAACTCCCCGAAGGGTTACTCGCGCAACTCAACCCCGGCGGACGGCTTTTCGCTTTCATCGGAGTCCCTCCCATCATGAAAGCATATATAGTGTCGCGTAATGACAAAAAAATTCTTTTAGATTCCCCACTGTTTGAGACGGTGGTGCCGATGCTGTGTCATATCCCGCAGCCACCCGCGTTCAACTTCTAGATATCCTGGTATGAAACCCCGTGTTCGTCCTGATTCGGGCCGCCCCGGACACTTAGCCGGGATTGCTCCAATGCGGATCAAGGCCCGCCACACCCTGTGCAGGCGTACCGGCCTGGCGGTAGCGTTTATGCTGACGGCGGGCACGGCGGGCGCTGCTGACCTGCTCCAGGTTTACTACGATGCTATCGCCAATGATGCCCGTTACTCTGCTTCACGTGCACAGCACGAAGCCGGCCAGGAAAAGCGCGTGCAAGGGCGAAGCGCCTTGCTGCCGACACTGGGGGCCACTGCCAATGCGCAGCGGAACAGCACCGGACACACCTCCAAAGACATCAACACTGGGCAACCGTTAGCAACGGTAGACAAGCGATACAGCAGCAACAGTTACGCGCTACAACTCAGCGCTCCTCTGTTCCGGATGCAGAACTGGCATCAATACAAGGAAGGCGCGTTACAAACCGAACTGGCCGACAGTATTTTTAACCAGGATACGCAGGACTTGATCCTGCGCACGGCCGAAGCCTATTTCAACGTACTCAACTCCAGAGATTCACTACGCGCCATCGTGCAATTGCGCACCGCAGCTTCTGAACAGCTCGAACTGGCGCGCACCAGTTTCAAGGTCGGCACGGTAACAGTGACAGACGTGCACGAAGCGCAATCCCGCTTCGATCTGGCCTCGGCGCAGGAAATCGCTGCCAGCAATACTCTTGATGTGGCACTTGAGGCACTGGCGCGCATCATCGGGCACACACCCGAAGAACTGGCAGGTCTCAAGCCTGGGGTCATGCTTTCCCGTCCAGAGCCGGACAACATCGGCGCTTGGGTAGATGCCGCCGAGAAAGGCAATTACGGTGTTCAGGCTCAAACGCTGATTCGAGAAATCGCGCTACGCGAGTATCAGCGCGCGCGTGCCGGCCACTTGCCGACGCTTGATCTGGTAGCAAGCCATAACCGCAATACCCGCCCTTCCATCTCAATCGAACGCACCGAAGGCAGCATGGTAGGCGTGCAGCTTGACGTGCCGCTTTACCAGGGAGGGTATGTCTCGTCCCGTACGCGCGAAACGGCAGCACTCAGGGTCAAAGCCGATTCTGACCTCGAAGAAGCACGGCGCACGGCAGCGCTGGCAGCGCGTGAAGCCTACCTGGGTGTCACCAGTGGCATGGCACAGGTGCAGGCACTGGAAGCGGCAAAAATATCATCCACCTCAGCACTTGAAGCCAACCAGCTTGGTTACAAGGTGGGTGTACGTATCAATATCGATGTTCTCAACGCCCAAAGCCAGCTTGCCGATACCGTGCAAAAACTTGCGCGCGCCCGTTATGACACTATGCTTGCTCAATTGCGGCTGAAAGCGTCCGTCGGCTCTCTGGGCGAAGAAGACGTGCAGGCGCTCAACGCCCTGCTCGACAGCAGCAAATAACACCACCTCGTGAGGCAGCCTCCTGCCACACCGCAGGATTGTGTGCATTTTTGCGAGTATTAAGAAAATCCAGCATCCAAGATGCCTTTGTCGCGGCAAAGGTCACGACACTGCTGCCTGGGATTGGCAAGAATAGCCGTTAGTACAGCATTCTTACTAATTGACATCCATTGTTATTTGTGAACGAACAATTGCAATGCGTGTGAATCCCCTCCTCCACACTCATCAGGAAAGTATCACATGATGTTCAGGCTGCCGTAGAGGCAGACATATTGAAAATGTTTCAATCCACGCCCGTGCCCGGGCGACAAAAGCGCTTGAAAGAGGTTACGCCTCACCCAAGCGAGATTATCCCCCTAAAGGGGGAGGTTTCTAACCGTGGTTTGTTTTTGATGAAAACCGGAAGATTTGTGTGCGTACCGATACCTTATGCCAAGGTACTCATCGTAGATGACGTGCCAACCAACCTTCTTTTTGCCAAAGGCATACTGAAACCCTACAGGATGCAGATCGATTGTGCCACCAGCGGTTTTGAAGCAATCAAATGTATACGCAACCCTACGGTCAGATATGATGCTATTTTCATGGATCAGATGATGCCGGATATGGACGGCATAGAAACTACCCGTATCATTCGTGAAGAAATCGATAGCGATTATGCTAAAAACATTCCCATCATTGCCCTGACGGCCAGTGACATCATCGATGGCGGAAAAATGTTTCTGGAAAAAGGTTTCCAGGCATTCCTGAGCAAACCCATCAATATCATGAGGATGGATGCCGTCCTCCAGCAATGGGTGCGTAGCGAAAAACGAGAGCAAAAAGACGCTACCTTTGCCAATTCCGCGTTCACCATCGAAGCAGAGCCCGGCGACACCGGGCAGGTTTACAAGGAGGGGATCCCCAAGGTTGAAGGCATCGACTGGCAAACCGGGCTGAGTCGCTGCGGCGGAAACAGAGAGAGTTACCTTTTTGTCATTCGTACATATGTTGATAACATAGAACGCCTCCTCGCGCAGATAAGCAATGACACTGAAGAGACTCTTGCCGATTATATGATCCACGTTCATGGCATCAAAGGCAGCAGTTACAGCATCGGTGCAAATGAAATCGGCAAACAGGCTGAAGAGTTGGAGCATGCCGCCAGGACAGGCAATATCCAACTCGTGATCCGTAACACCCCACTTTTCGTCGAAAACGGCAAAAAACTCCTGAACGCACTCTCCAACCTGCTCAAGGACTACGCGAAAGAGACAGGCGAGAAGCCGAGCCAGCATGCGCCCAACGAGGCCCTGTTGGATCGAATGGAAGAAGCTGCCGCAAATTTCAAAATCGATGAAATGGAGGAAACCATGAAATTGCTTGAATGTTTCGAATATGAAACACAAGCAGAACTGATTAACTGGTTACGTGGAAAAATCAACCAGATGGATTTTTTATCCATACACGAACGACTCGTGCGACGTAAACAGAAAGTTCCAGAAGGCAGAAAATGATGGAAGATAGCAAACCAGTCTCCCCCCGGCAAATAATTGTGATGGTCGACGACAACCTGACCACCTTGAATATTGCCCGCAATGTTCTTCGCGAGCATTACGAAACCTATGCCCTGCCATCGGGTACGGTTTTGTTCAATTTGCTGGAAAAAATTACACCCGACCTCATCCTGCTCGACATTGAAATGCCAGGGATAAGCGGTTATGAAGCCATTAAGAAATTAAAGGCCGATAAACGTCTATCTGCAATTCCGGTTATTTTTTTAACCTCCCGGTACGATGAAAACAGCGAGTTGGAAGGACTCTCACTCGGCGCAATCGACTACATCACCAAGCCTTTTTCTCCAGCGCTGCTGTTACGCCGGATCAAGAACCATCTTCTCATTGCCGCCCAGGAAAAGGAACTGAAAAACTTTAATGCCAACCTTGCGCACAATGTGAATGAAAAAGCAAAACAGGTCATCCAGATGCAATTTGCCATTTTAAATGTTGTGGCAGAACTTGTTGAATTCCGCGACCGTAAAACCGGAGGCCATATTGCACGCACACAACAATATCTGGATATCTTGGTCAGAAAGATGCGGAAAGATCACATTTATCTCGAAGAAATCTCATCATGGGATATAACTTTCCTGATACCTTCCGCGCAACTTCACGATGTGGGCAAAATTGCCATCAGCGATACCATCCTGAATAAACCCGGTAAACTGACATCGGAAGAATTTGATATCATGAAAACACACGTTATACGCGGCATAGCCGCAATTGAGAGAATCGAGCATGAAACCCATGAGGACAGTTTTCTCTATCATGCTAAGCGTTTCGCCGGTTACCATCACGAAAAATGGGATGGCACGGGTTATCCACACGGGTTGAGCGGCGAGGATATCCCGCTGCAAGGTCGATTAATGGCCATTGCCGATGTTTACGACGCATTGATCTCTTCGCGCCCCTATAAGGATGAAATGCCGCTCGATGTTGCAAAGTCGATCATCCTGGATGGCAGCGGCAAGCATTTTGACCCGACACTCATCAATGTCTTCCGCGATGTGGCTGAAGGCTTTGAAGAAGTCGCCATAACCAGCCGCAATCAGGGTGATTCTTTCATTTTCAAATGGTCTCCTGACGCAATATGAAAATCGAATTTCCCTGCTCTTTAAACCGGGATTTCCTGGGTCATTCTTCGTCGTTGACAATCTGAAAGCTGAATGACGCTGAAGTAAAATCTTCAGGAGACACACCCAGGCCGACCATGCCCTGCCCGTGCAGCACGCAATTATCGCGTTTCAGTATCACCAACTCGGCCTTGCGCCCGAATTTCACCCAAGTTCCGTTGGTACTGAAATCAGTCAGCGTACACTGTCCGCCGATCCACTCGATGCGGGCATGTCGACGCGATACCCGCCTGTCATCGATGACCAGCCCGCAACTTTCGCTACGGCCAATGACAAGCGCACCATGCATGGGTAAAACCTGCACATGACGGCCATTCACGTCGATGTCGGCTCTTTGCGTCGATGAGCGTTCATCCAGTAAATTGAGCGGGCCGGTGATCGTAGTTTCGGCGCTGTGCCGCCAATCGAACCGCCACACCTTGAACAACCCGGTTTTGCCCTTAATGGTTATGCGATCAATACCTGTGCAAAGTATGCGCTTCGATTCGGGCAAACGGGTATATAAGGACTCACCGAGAAGAATTTCATTGGACTCGGCACGATCACCGAGGCGGGCTGCGACGTTAACTGCATCGCCGTAACAATCTCCGCGTTGTTCAATGACGGAGCCGAATTCGATTCCAATCTTGAGCCCCAATGGGGTATTCGTACTGTCAATATGCTCCATGTTGCACTCATAGAGTACATCACGTGTATGAGAAGCAGCCTCGACGGCATCTTCGCCTCGGTCGAACAATACCAGCAGGCCATCGCCAAGAAATTTGACAACATGCCCACCTGCTTGGGTAAAATATTTTCCAAGCATTTGAGTGCAGCGAGTCACCACCCTGGTTGCAATGGTGTTGCCCTGAGACTCGAATAGTTTTGTGCTACCGGTCAAATCGGCAAACACCACCACCTTGTCCGCCTGTTCGGGGACACTCTGCGTACTATCGCCCCTATTTCCATCCGCTGCCATCTTCTCTGAATCGTCAAACACCGAGACTAGTATCTTAACACTTTAAACACCAGTTCTTTTCCTGGCTAAAAAATAAAAACTCTTTCGCTCAATCCAGGGAAGGTAATTCAATCTTGCCCTCAACACTGTATTGATAGTCGCGGAACACATGCTCAACAGTCAGGAGACGATAATTACCGTTCGGTTCCCGTAAACTTGTCTCTTTAAGACGCCACGCATAGTGACCACATGTCCAGCAATGAAAATTGCGCATATGCGTACACAAGCAGGTTTTGTCCCATATTTCAGGCTTTTGCCCTTCCGACAATTTGCTCTTTTCACGTTCCCAGGCGTCCGCGTACTGGCAATGCCCGGAAGTATCGAGCAGGTAACCGAACGCTTCACAATTAGGGCGAACGCCGCTACCAATCGCGGGACATCCTTTAAGCATACGCATCGGATAACCGGTCGGTGAGACATTATTGACTTCGATCTGTTCTTCGGTCGCCTGAAAATAAATCTGCTTCACGTCGTCCGGCAAACCGCATTCCCGTGTAACGGTAAACCGGGTTGCCACCTGTACAGCGGCTGCCCCCTGCCCCAGGAATTTCACCGCGTCGCCGCCTGTAAAAATCCCCCCTGCGGGAATCAATGGAATATCGATCTGTTCGGTGTGCAACCAGTCCCGGATTTCCGCCAGGATGACCGCAAGGTCGTATTCCGCCCAGTCATCCCCGAAACCAAGATGCCCACCCGCCAAAGGCCCTTCGACCACAATGTAGTCGGGCAATCTGCCGCTGCCGCGCGCGTTTTTTTTCAGGAAAAGCTGGAGCGCGCGCAAGGATGAAACGATGATGCCGAGCTTGACATCGTGAAACCTCGGATGATCCTGGATCAGCGCAAATGACCCCAGATGCAGGCCGGCAGCCAGGGTGATGCCATCGATGCCCGCATCCATTGCCGAACGTAGCCTGACCCGCAAAGTTTCGCGCGGGCTGTTCATGGTCAGCTTTTCCATGCAGTTCACGAACACCAAGCCGGAGCCGCGCTTGGCTTCCATCGTGCTGCCGATGTGCAGGCGCGTTGCCTCGGCAAGCAGGCCGAGGTCGAATTGCGCTACCGACTTGTCGAAATGACCAACGTTAAACTTGTACTGCTTGAGCCGGTTTTTGACGTAATGCGTGTGAAAGCGCCGGTCGGAGACGGTATGCACCATCGCATCCGAAATGTGGCCGATGCCGCCCAAGCGTGCCGCTTCAACGGCCAGCGCGGGAGTTGAAATATCGACTCCCATGCCGCCCACCACGATCGGAACCAACTCGTGCGAACCGAGCCGCAGGCGGAAATCATCAACACGCTTCATTAGCCATATCCGTTTTGATACAGTTTATCATTATCGCCTACTACCGTGTTCAACGCACAACAGCCACCCATCATTCGACCGTAACACTTTTAGCGAGATTGCGCGGCTTGTCGACATCTGTGCCTCGCACCAGGGCCACATGATAAGCAAGCAACTGCAATGGGACGACGTGCAGCACCGGGGACAACATGCCGTAATGCTCAGGCATGCGCATGATGTGTATGCCTTCGGAGGCTGCAATTGCGCAATCGTCGTCGGCAAATACGTAAAGTTCACCTCCCCTGGCGCGTACTTCCTGCAAGTTGGATTTGAGTTTTTCAAGTAAATCATCCGCAGGTGACACCGCGATGACCGGCATCCGTTCATCGACGAGCGCAAGCGGCCCATGCTTGAGTTCACCGGCGGCGTACGCCTCAGCGTGGATATAGGAAATCTCCTTGAGTTTGAGCGCGCCTTCCATCGCAATCGGCCAGTGCTGACCGCGGCCTAAGAAAAGCGCATGCTCCTTGTTTGCAAAATGTTCAGCCCAACATTCGATTTCCGGTTCGAGTTCGAGCACTTTTTGCAGCGCAGCCGGTAAATGGCGCAACGCGGCCAGATGTTTTTCCTCCTCGTCCCCGGAAAGGCAACCGTTTCGTTTGGCCAATACCAGCGACAACAGTGCGAAAGCCACGAGTTGCGTCGTGAATGCCTTGGTCGAAGCTACACCGATTTCAGGCCCCGCGTGCGTAATGAACCGCAAGGCCGCTTCGCGCTGAATAGCCGATTCCGGTACGTTGCAGATTGCCAGCGTGCGCTCCATCCCCAGTTCGTGCGTGTATTTGAGCGCAGCCAGCGTATCGGCCGTCTCCCCCGACTGGGACACCGCCACTACCAGCGTGGCAGAATCGGCCACCTGTTTGCGGTAACGATATTCACTGGCAATCTCTACCGAAACGGGCAACCCTGCGAGCGCTTCCAGCCAGTAACGCGCCACCAGCCCGGCGTGATAACTGGTTCCGCAAGCCAGAATCTGTACCCGACGCACCCCGGCAAACACCTTGCTGGCCTGTGCACCGAAAATCCCATCCGAAACCGAATGGCTGCCCAGGATCAACCCCAACGTATTCGAAATTGCCTGCGGCTGCTCGAAGATTTCCTTCTGCATAAAATGGCGATATGGGCCCAGTTCCATCGCTTCTGACACCAAGCTGGAAAGATGCGTCTGACGTTCCGCAGGTTTGCCATCCGCACGCACGACACGGACGGCCTCACGGGAAAGTTCGGCAATGTCGCCATCTTCCAGGTAAATCACTTTACGCGTCACCTGAAGCAGGGCCGCAGCATCGGAAGCCGCGTACATGCCATCTTCGCCAATGCCCAACAGCAAGGGCGCGCCGTGCCGCGCCACCACCGCCCGCATAGAGTCGGAATTCACAATAACCCCGATCGCATAAGCGCCTTCCAGTTCATTCACTGCCAAGCGCACTGCCTCAAACAGGTTGGGTACGGTTTGCAGCTTGTGATGGATCAGATGCGCAATGGCCTCGGTATCGGTATCGGAGACGAACACGTAGCCACGTGCCTGCAACCCGGCCCGGATCAGCTCGAAGTTTTCAATGATGCCGTTATGCACCACGGCCACGCCTTCCGACAGATGCGGATGAGCATTGCGTTCCGACGGTGCACCGTGCGTCGCCCAGCGCGTATGGGCAATGCCGAGGGAAGCAGACAGACGGTTGGATTCGACCTTAGATGCCAATTCAGCAACGCGGCCACAGGCTCGCAGCCGATTGATCGTGCCGGAGCCTTCGCCCTGCTCACCGATCACGGCCAACCCGGCAGAATCGTAACCACGATATTCGAGCCTGCTCAAACCCTCAATGAGCACGGGAACAATATTTCGAGTAGCGTTAGCAACGACAATACCGCACATGCATCTTTCTCCAATGAACGGGTCATTCACCCTTTTTGACAGGCCGTGCCCAGCCCATGTGACTTTTCTGCCGGGTACGCGACACTGTGAGTTGATCGGGCGGCGCGTCGCGCGTGAGAGTCGTTCCCGCCCCGATCGTTGCACCCCGGCCAATCCGTACAGGCGCAACCAGTTGGGTATCGGAACCGATAAACGCATCGTCATCGATCTCGGTGCGGTATTTGTTGACCCCATCGTAATTACACGTGATGGTTCCAGCGCCGATATTGACCCGCGCCCCTACGTCGGCATCGCCGATATATGATAAATGATTAGCTTTGGAATCGTCGGCGATGTTGCTGTTCTTGATTTCGACGAAATTACCTATATGTACGCCATTGGCAAGCACCGTTCCGGGCCGGGTACGGGCAAACGGCCCGATCACGCACTCCTCCCCTGTCGCCGTGCCGTCGAGATACGAAAACGGGGCCACGCGCGTCCCGTTGCCGATCCGGGCATCGCGGAGCACGCAGTTCGCGCCCACGACAACGCCGTCGCCCAGTTCGACCCGCCCCTCAAATATACAGTTGATGTCAATCTCGACATCGCTCCCGCAAAGGAGTTCACCGCGCACATTGATCCGCAACGGGTCGATGAGCGTCACGCCGGCATCCATGAGCCTGCGTGCCATAGACGCCTGAAACGTCCGTTCAAGGGTGGCCAGTTGTTCTTTGCTATTTACCCCGAGCGTTTCGGAAACGTCATCGGGCGCAACGGTGACGATCACCATGCCATCACCGACCGCGAGGCCAATGACGTCGGTCAGGTAATATTCGCCTTGGGCGTTGTCGTTGCCGATACGCCCAAGCCAGTCGCGCAACCTGGCCGCAGGTGCAACAAGGATGCCAGTATTGATCTCATGTACGCGGCGCTCGTCGGACGTTGCATCTTTCTCTTCAACAATGCGCGTCACGCGGCCTGCGCCATCGCGCAGAATGCGCCCATAGCCCACCGGGTTACTGAGTTCGACCGTGAGCAAAGCCATCCGATCCCGCCCTGCCGCATCCATCAGGCGCATGAGCGTATGCACGCCAATCAGGGGCACATCGCCGTAGAGCACCAACACCTGCGCTTGATCGGACAAATGTGGCACGGCCTGCAATACCGCGTGACCCGTTCCGAGTTGTGGGCTTTGCTCCACCCAGACGAGGTCAGGCGCATCAAGCTTTGATCGCACCACTTCGCCTTCATGGCCATGAACGACACAAATCCTCCGCGCTCCGAGCGAACGGGCGCTCGCCAGTACATGAGCAAGCAAGGGGCGGCCCGCGAGTGGCTGCAATACCTTGGGCAGAACAGAGCGCATGCGCTTGCCCTGCCCAGCAGCAAGAATCACGACTTCCATGAGTATCCCAGGAAAAAAATCTATTAAGTTTAGCACCTGATGAACCCGCCTGGCCGCTGCCTTATCTGGCATCATTCGAAATGCAGCTGAACTCTCCAGGTTATTGAACGTCAACAGGTCTATAGCGATTTCCAAACAATTTGAACATCTTTCCGGTATGCTGACGGGTAGTGCCGCACCAGGGAAACGCTGAACAATTCCTGAGCGTTCCGGCATCATAGGTGCGGGTTTCAAACCCGCCCAAAACATAGCCTGACACATGGCCTGCAAGCCGACGAACGGACATGGACGTGTTTGAAACCCGCACCTGCGCTGCCCGGATGGAATAAATCAGTGTTTCCCTGGAAACAAAAGCAGTACCCGCCATACGCGCATACGCCGTTCAAATGCGTACAGTAGTATCATGTATCGTCGCACGGAGACTAACCATCATAAAAAAGGAGGCACTCGCATGAAATCCATTCTCGTCCTCAATGCAGGCTCATCAAGCCTGAAATTCGCCATCTTCCCGCTAGAGCCTGTGCTGGCAGAACATCCGGCCCTTTCGGGCCAAATCGAGGGCATCGGGGCCACCCCCAAGCTCTCCGCCAAGACACCCGAAGGCAAACGCTATAAGGAAGATGTCGCCCTCACGGGCGACCTGGCCGAACAACACAAGGGATCCCTCGCTTATCTGTTCCACTGGATCGAAGCCAACGCACCGGAATTGGTCATCTCTGCCGCCGGCCACCGCGTAGTACATGGCGGAGAAGAATTTAGCGCCCCGGTCAAGCTCGACCCAACCATCCTGGCCAAACTCGAAACCCTTATTCCCCTTGCGCCGCTGCACCAACCGCACAACCTGCGTCCGGTAAACACAATTTTTGAACTGTTTCCCCACGAACCGCAAGTCGCCTGTTTCGATACCGCCTTCCACCGGCACAACCCGGAAGTTGCGCAAATCTACGGCCTGCCGCGCGCGCTCACAAAGGGCGGCATCAAGAGCTACGGTTTCCACGGCCTGTCCTACGACTACGTCACCCGTACCCTGCCCCAGGTCATTGGAGAAAAAGCCAAAGGCGGGGTCGTCATCTGCCACCTCGGCAACGG
>WREK01000017.1 GCA_009779355.1 Betaproteobacteria bacterium
GCTATCGTTACCGACCCGGCAGATTACGCCCCCATCCTGGCGGAAATGCAGGCCAACGAGGGCGCGTTGCCGCTTGCCACCCGCTTTGGCCTCGCCAAAAAAGCCTTCACCCACACCGCCCGCTACGACAGCATGATCGCCAACTGGCTCACCGGCGGGCCTGAAGGCATCGAAGCCGCCCCTTCCGCGCCCGCCCCGGCCCCTACGGTTTTCCCCGAACGCCTGCAACTGGCCTTCGACCGTGCGGAAACCCTGCGCTATGGCGAGAACCCGCACCAGCAGGCCGCTTTCTACCGGGAACCGCAAGCGGTCGCGGGCAGCATCGCCGCCTACCGGCAATTGCAGGGCAAGGAACTCTCCTATAACAATATTGCCGATTCCGACGCGGCCTGGGAATGCGTCAAAACCTTCCCGGAACCCGCCTGCGTCATCGTCAAACACGCCAACCCCTGCGGCGTGGCCATCGCCCCCAATCTGTCTGGCGCCTACGAAAAAGCGTTCCAAACCGACCCCACCTCCGCCTTTGGCGGGATCATCGCCTTCAACGGCACGGTCGACACCGACGTGGTGGAAGCCATGAATGTGAGGAAGCATTTTGTCGAAGTGCTGATTGCCCCTGCCTTCACTGCAGCTGCAAAGGCATTGCTGCAAACGAAGCAGAACCTGCGCGTACTGGAAGTCCCCCTTGCAGCCAGCCGGCACGCCCTGGAATTCAAACGGGTCGGTGGCGGCCTGCTCGCGCAGACGCCGGATGCTTTCAACGTCACGCCGGAAAGCCTGAAAACAGTCACCCAAAAAGCGCCTACACCCGAGCAGGTCGAGGATCTCCTCTTCGCCTGGCGGGTCGCAAAATTCGTCAAATCCAACGCCATCGTTTTCTGCGGCGGTGGTATGACCCTGGGTGTGGGCGCAGGCCAGATGAGCCGCGTTGACTCCACCCGCATCGCCAGCATCAAGGCGGGCAATGCCGGACTATCGCTTGCCGGTTCCGTGGTTGCGTCAGATGCATTTTTCCCCTTCCGCGACGGCGTAGACGTGGTCGCGGAAGCGGGCGCAGCTGCTATCATCCAGCCCGGCGGTTCCATGCGCGACGAAGAAACCATCGCTGCCGCCAATGAACACGGGCTGGCGATGGTTTTTACAGGCATCCGGCACTTCCGGCACTGATTCTCACACCACCCTGGACATCAACGATGCGGAGTCCAGCGAGCCCGCCCGCATCACACCACGGAAAAGGAAATCATGAAACTTCTTGTCATCGGTTCCGGCGGACGTGAACATGCCATTGCCTGGTGTCTGGCACGAACGCGCGGTTTGCAGAAAATCTACGTTGCCCCCGGCAATGCCGGCACCGCCGTCGAACGCGAAATGGAGAACCTGCCAATCACCAACCCGCAAGAACTCGCAAATTTTGCTGCCGAAAATAAGGTCTTCCTGACCATCGTTGGCCCTGAAGCGCCGCTGGCCAAGGGCATCGTCGATATTTTCCGCGCACGGGGGCTGAGGATCTTTGGTCCCACCAAAGCCGCCGCCCAACTCGAATCCTCCAAGGATTTCGCAAAACATTTCATGGAGCGGCACCATATACCGACCGCTGCGTTCGAGACATTCACAGATGCCGATAACGCACATGCCTACGTGGAAAAACAGGGCATACCTATCGTCATCAAGGCTGATGGCCTCGCAGCTGGCAAGGGCGTCGTTGTTGCCGAGTCACTGAAAGAAGCGCACAGGGCCATCGATGACATGCTTGCCGGGAACAAACTCGGCAAGGCCGGCGCACGGATTGTGATCGAAGAATTTCTCGACGGCGAAGAAGCCAGCTTCATCGTCATGGCCGATGGCAAGAATGTGCTGGCGCTTGCCTCCAGCCAGGATCACAAACGCATCGGCGATGGCGACATCGGGCCGAACACCGGCGGCATGGGCGCCTACTCCCCTGCCCCAGTTGTCACGCCAAGCATCCACGCAAAAATCATGCGGGAAGTCATCAGCCCTACCATCAAAGGCATGGCGCAGGAAAGCATGCCTTACACCGGTTTTCTTTACGCCGGCCTGATGATCGGCAAGGATGGCAGTATCAAAGTTCTGGAATTCAACTGCCGCATGGGCGACCCCGAAGCCCAACCGATCCTGATGCGCCTGAAAACCGATTTCCTGAAACTCCTGGAACACGCAGTCGATGGCAACCTCGACAAGGTCGAAGCCGAATGGGATTTGAACGTCGCTCTGGGCGTGGTGCTGGCTTCTGCCAAATATCCAGGCATCCCGCGCATGGGCAATCTCATCAAGGGGCTGCCCCCCGACAACTCCTTCGGCGGGGATGCCCATGTTTTTCACGCTGGCACCGCGTTCAACAACGCCCAAAAGACCATCACTTCGGGAGGGCGCGTACTTTGCGTCACTGCGCTGGGCGTAAATGTCCGCGCTGCGCAGAAACGGGCCTATGAACTCATCGAAACGATTTCCTTCACCGGCATGCAGTACCGCCGGGACATCGGCTACCGGGCAATCAACCGCAAAGCCTGATTTGCCACGGCTCACAGCGCCTTGATCGTGTTCAAGGCTTGCTCGAATTCCGAAATCAGCACTAATTCGATTATTTTCGAGACCAAGGCTTGCCGGTTCGGTGGCAACGGCATGGATCGCAAGGCATCCAGGGCCGTATCTATGCCATCGATGTCCTCTTCCTTTAGTGCCACCTTCAACCGGATGATCTCCTGATCACACCGTAAATTGTTCACTTCAAACTCGTTTCCCCATGCTGTGTTACGGAAACGTTCTTTCGCAAGCGCTTTGTCTATTTTTGCATTTAGGGAAGTCAACCCGGTACGGAAGTTATCCAGATGTCCACGAATGAACGATATATCACCCCGATGGCCGGCAGCTTCCAGCAAAGCTGATGATTCCGACAACGCAGCAGCACCGATATTGGCCAAAGCACTTTTCAAGGCATGAACGAGTGTAGTAAATAATTTCAGATTGTCGGACGTTGGTTTTTCCAGTAACGCAAGGCGCTGTTTCGCATCATGCAGGAAAATCTCAAGGAGATTCCAATAATGTTCTTTGGAACCGCCAACACGTGACAGACCGACTGAAGTATCCACACCTTCGATAGCTGGAAAATTCACGTTGACCGTCTGAGTTTTGTCCACTGAATTTTGTGAAGATATAGTTTGCCGCTTTTCTTTTGGAATCCATTTTCCCAAAATTTCATTCAATTTGGTAATTTCAATAGGCTTGGAAAGTAAATCATCAAAACCATTTTCAAGAAACACTTCATACATCCCGGAAATGGTATTGGCAGTCAATGCAATGATAGGTACATTTCTGAAATACTCGCCCTCCTGCGCACGAATGATAGCAACCGTTTCCATACCGTCCATGCCCGGCATCATGTGATCCATGAAAATAACATCATATTGTTGTTTACGTACTTTTTCAATAGCATCAGTTCCACTATCGACACAGTCGATCTGCATCTCATAGACAGCCATGAGTCCCCGTGCCACACGCAGGTTGATAGCAAGATCGTCTACGATCAAAACTCTCGCGGTCGGTAAAATGAAATGGATTCCGTCCTCGGCAGGACAGGCAAAATGACTCACATCGGAAAAACCATTCAGGACGTTAGCAATGGCAGTAGCATAAGCCGGCATAGGCAGTGCACGTACATTGGGCATGGGCATGTGCTCTCCAGGTTCCGTATCTAAAATCACCGGCACGGCATCAGGAGCGAAATTTTCGATTTCGACAACAATTTCCGGCATCAAATATCGAGGCGCAAAAATATAATTATATTCGCGTTTCTTCAATTCATCGACAAAGCTTCCATGAGACACCACACGCTGACAAAACACACCAAGGTTTTCGATAGTCATGAAAATGCTTTCTATGGATTGCCGACGAGGCTCATAAAATAGAACACTTTTCTTATCTGCTTCCATAACCTCTGCAAATCGATGATAATTATGAACACTCTGAATGAATGTAACGGTAAAAATCGAACCTTTATCATAAACACTTTCTACCGTAATATTTCCCCCCATCAAGCGGCTAAGATTGTAAGAAATTGCAAGCCCTAGTCCTGTACCTTCTAATCCCTTTCTATTGAAAGAATTAACTTGCACAAACTCATCGAACAAGTTATTTATGTCACCTTCTTTAATGCCGATACCAGTATCCAGTATTTTGCATCTAATTTCATATTTTCCCAACTCTATTTCCTTTCCGTCCATATGAAAAAATATATGTCCTTTTTTAGTATATTTCACTGCATTAGTCAAAAGATTCAGCAATATTTGACGAACACGTGTTTCATCGCCAATCATTTTACTCGGTAAACGGCTATCAATATAAATAGAAAATCGTATTGGTTTCTCTAGCAAACGCATTTTGGCAATCATAACCACATCATTCAACAAGGAAGAAAGTTCATATTCCTCCAATAGAAGCTCCAATTTTCCGGATTCTACTTTGGAAAAATCAAGGATATCGTTGATAATAGATAACAAACTCGTCCCCGATTGCTTTATGTCCGCCGCATAAGAACGGACAATATCGGATGCAGTATTTTGACGCAAAATCAACTCACTCATACCAATAATAGCATTCATAGGTGTGCGAATTTCGTGAGACATTTTTGCCAGGAACATGCTCTTCGAGCGATTGGTTCGTTCCGCTTCCAATTTGGCTTCAACCAAGGGGGTCACATCGCTGATATCAATAAACCTGCCTTTCAATTCTGAGTCAATATCATCCTCATTTTTCATCATGAATTGACTGGACACGATCTTAAAATAGCGCGTTTTACCGTATTCATGTATTTCAACTGTATTATCGTAAAAACCGGGCTTGTCGAAAATATCGCCTATCATTAATTTCATATTTATTTGATGAAAAAGATCGACCAATGGACGACCAACAGCCATTTCAGTGCTTTCAAGATGAGCCAATTTTGCCATTGGTTCGCTGATATAGGTCACGCGATTCATATGGTCGACCAAGCCAACAAGATTAGGTGTCGTTGCCATCAATGCAGAAAAAGCGTTCTCTGCTTTTGATGATCGCACACTCTTATCTGAAGCAAAACGAACTAACAATAAGAAAAGCGCCAAGATATAAACGACGGCCCCCCATGCTTTAATCATCTCTTCAAAGGAGGCATTATTTCCTGATATTGGCAGCCCCATCAACACCAACACTAAAATAACAAAATTTACTACAATGGTTAAATACAATAAAGAATTATATTTGCAATATATTGCACAAATGCCACATATGCATGCTGTTACATATAAATAATAAGACTGCCAATTACCATGTACTGAATCTATCGTAAGCGCTACAAAAACAAGCAGTGGAACAATGAAAACCATAAAAGCAGTATTCTTGATATAAATGACCAAGAATGAGATGAGCACAACAAACAATATGCTTAATGCTGCAATAAAAATCGCATCATGCCAAAACCCATCTTCAATATATTTCGACATCCTGATATTGAAGAAAGTAATAAGCGCTAAATAACCAAAAAGGTTCGCTGATCTATGGTAAACAAATTCGCTCCTCCCTTTTAACATTTTCCGCACTTGTCGCATGGTTGGAACAATGATAAACAACATTATTATAGAAAGAATAAGCATCGAAAAAATGATTATTGAATGATTGAATTTAACTCCAAAAATCAAATATATTAAAATAATAAAAAGGTTGCCAGCTATTGCCAATACCTGCGACCAAATAAAATAATCATTTTCAGGAATATTTTTGAAACTCATTTTTCACTCCTGCTGAATCTGAGTTGGATCAATGATGCGAACTACTTCAGGCTTAATTTCCACGGCAATGTATTTATCATAAAAAATCTCCCCATCCAAGCTGAGTATCATTGGATTGTCTGATATTAAAAAAATTTTTTTTACCCGCCGATATATAAATAGGTCTGGGTGTTTTTCATAATCTCCTTTAATATATTTACTTAACAATTTATGAAAGTTCCGTGCTGTCATTTCGCTGCTTATCAGCACATTCAACCAACCATCAGTTGGACTAGCTTCCTTGATAGCGTATTTTTTATTGCCAGCACAACACGAACTATTAGTAATATTGATAAAAGCATATGTTCCGTTTATGATTTCATCATCCATCCATATACGGTAACTTTGTTTGAATATTTCAAAATTGTTGATGCTGGCTAAATGCAAAGAGTTACTGCCCAAAACTTGGGTTAAGGATGAAACGTATTTGTCCAGAAAAGAACATCTGCCGCATATTCTTTTGATATTGTTGCGAAAGAATGCTTCTAACCCAATCAAACAATGATTCAAGGCGTAATTACTGCCACAATACAACGCATCCATCGGGACTGAATGCGCAGAGATCTGTGCTTTCAGTGAACTGAAAACGTCCTTGTTATTTCCCCCGAAAATAGGATAAGTTTTATTTTTTTTCCCGTAGGGAATGAAACCCAATTCCACATTCGGTAATCCTACAACACCGTTCAAACAATCAAATAATATGCTGTCTCCACCCACCGCATATACCCTGAGAGGGACAGCACCTGAAACGGCATTCGCAAACCGCTTAATCGTAGAAATGGCATCGCGTGGAAAACGTGAAATATGAACAGCATAGTCTGGCGGCTCACACTGTTTTGAATTGACCAATCCATTGAAAAAACGGTGCACTTTCGAAATTTCCGACTCCATTTTACGCCTATTATCGAAACATGCAGGATTCACGACAAAAAAGTGTCTGGCTGATAAAATGTTTTTTGACATCCCAGACTCTACGTTCATTTTGTCATCCTTAAATGCAGTGCCATTGGATATCAATGTTTTCATTATTTTTCTTTCTCAATATTTAACGATGAAGATAATTGTAACTTTTCTGAACACTGTTCAAACAGATCAACCAGAACTGGATCAAAATCTGTTCCTTTTCCTTTTGAAATTATATTAACGGCAGTTTGATGATCAAATGCCGGCTTGTAACAACGCTCAGAAATCAGGGCTTCGTAAACATCAACGATGGCCATCAATCGCCCCAATAATGGAATTTCCGTACCTGAGAGACCATTAGGATAACCAGAGCCGTTCCATCTTTCGTGATGGTAATAGGCAAAAATTTTGGCATATTGTAAAAATAAACTATCCTCTTCATCTTCTTCAAGTTTTTCTATAAAATCAACACCATATATAACGTGTTTCTTCATTTCTTCAACTTCTGTAGCAGTTAATTTTCCAGGTTTTTTAAGAATACTATCCTGAATAGCAATTTTCCCGACATCGTGTAACTGCGCGGATTGAAGAAGCAAATCGATATCCCATTCCTTTGTTTCTTCCTGATAAACTCCGGCTTCAATCATAGTGGATAATAATACTTCCAAATATATCTGCGTTCGTTCAATATGATTTCCTGTCAAAGCATCTCGCCCTTCCATTAATTCTGCCATTGCTTGCAACACTTTATTTTGTAACTTGAGTATAGTTTGAGCTTTTTCAGTCACCATTCCCTGCAAGTTTTCATTGTAATTCTGGAGTTTTTTTCTTTGTTTCTCTACCATTATATGTGTTTCGACACGTTTTTTAAGCAGACGTGCTGAAAATGGTTTACTTATGTAATCAATTGCGCCCAAATCCAGTCCCTGAAGTTCGAAGATAGTATCACTCATGCTCGTGAGAAAAATGACTGGAATATCTTTTGTATCTGGATGATCCTTAAGAATTTCGATTGCCTCGTATCCATTCATATCTGGCATATTTACATCCAGCAAAATCAGATCCGGTTTATAACGCTTCAGCAGTTCGAACATTTTTGAGGCTGAAGGAACAGTTATTACGCGATATGCATGCGCCAGGGCTTCCTTGCCAACCAGCAGGTTGGCAAGACTATCGTCCACCAGCATAATCAACTCACGGGCATCGCCCATCATGCACTCCCTGCCTGACAAGATAGATGTGTGAGAATAGAACATCGCCCTGACTGGACAAATGCATTATTCACGAACATCCTTGCTACTTTCTTCATTTGACGTAAGGTGTTAAATGTCGCACCTCAAGGCATGAGCCGTTACAATCACCCATGCTTTACGATCTGGTTCGTCCTCTCCTGTTCTCATTCGACCCTGAAACCACGCACGAAGCTGCCATTGCCGCTCTGCACGCCGCCGGTCGCCTACTACCCGCCGGACGGCCGCATCCTTCCATTCCGATCGAAGTCATGGGACTCAACTTCCCCAATCGCATCGGGCTTGCCGCTGGGTTCGACAAAAATGGTGAGGCTATTGATGGGTTGGCGTTGATGGGTTTTGGCTTTATTGAAATCGGCACAGTTACGCCACGTGCACAGCCGGGAAATCCGCGCCCGCGCCTTTTCCGGTTACCGGAGGCATATGCCATCATCAACCGCATGGGTTTTAACAATCACGGGGTCGAAGTGCTAGTCGCCAATGCGCGCGCGGCCAAATATAAGGGCATCCTTGGTATCAATATCGGCAAAAATGTCGGCACGCCAATGGATCGCGCCGTGGACGATTACCTTGCGTCTTTCGTCAGGGTGTACGAGGTGGCAAGCTATGTAGCGGTCAATATTTCGTCCCCCAATACGCAAAATCTGCGTCAGTTGCAGGGTGCTTCCGAACTTGACCAGTTGCTCGCCCGCCTCAAGGAGACCCAATATCAGTTGGCCGGACATCACGGACGCTACGTGCCGCTGGCGCTGAAAATCGCGCCGGATCTCGATGCGGTCGGCATTTCGGATATTGCCGATGCCTTACGCCGTCACCGTATTGACGCTGTGATTGCTACCAATACCACACTCGCCCGCGACAAGGTGGAGGGATTGAATCACGCCAATGAAGAGGGTGGGCTGTCGGGTGCGCCACTGTTGGAGGCTTCGACCGCTGTAATACGCCAACTCGCACAAGAACTGGCTGGCGAGGTACCGATCATTGCAACGGGAGGTGTACTAGACGGCGCGGACGCACGGGCGAAACTCGATGCCGGGGCAACGCTGGTGCAGTTGATGAGCGGTCTCGTTTTTCGCGGCCCGGGTCTCGTCCGAAAATGCGTACAGGCTACTGCTGTGTGAATACTGTATAATGTAGTGTTTTCGTTCGCTACCATCGCTCCGAATGAGTTATCTCTTTGTCGTCCTTGGCGCCGCTCTCGTCAATAATGTAATTTTTGTCCGTATCCTCGGGTTGTGTCCGTTCATGGGCACCTCAAAAAAGCTCGAAACCGCCATCGGCATGGGCATGGCGACGGCTTTCGTGCTTACATTGGCTTCAGGGACGAGTTATCTCATCAACCATTACCTGCTGGTGCCGTTCGATCTCACCTACCTGCGTACACTGGCGTTCCTTATTGTGGTCGCGGGCATCGTGCAGGTGACAGAACTGGTCATCCACAAAACCAGTCCGCAGTTGCAACAGGTGCTCGGCATTTATCTGCCGCTCATCACCGTCAATTGTGCCGTACTCGGCATTCCTCTGTTGAGTGCGAATCTCGGCCACAGCCTGCTTGAATCCCTGTTGTTCGGGTTCGGCTCTGCTGCCGGTTTCACTTTCGCCCTGATTCTGTTTGCCGGCCTGCGTGAACGGATGGATGGGGCCGATGTGCCATTAGCTTTCCGGGGCGTGCCTATCGCCATGATGACTGCCGGTTTCATGAGCCTTGCCTTTATGGGATTCGCTGGACTGGATCGTTTTCATCATTAAACAGAAAGATTGCGCTGCTCAAATTCCTCTCCGGCCCTCCCATTTTTCCAGACCGATGCTTGCTGCAATTTTAGTAATGACAGGAATGGCTCTCGTACTTGGTACGGTGTTAGGCTATGCCGCTGTTTATTTCAAGGTTGAGGGAAACCCGCTGGCCGAGCAGATCGACGCCATCCTGCCGCAAACCCAGTGCGCCCAGTGTGGTTATCCGGGCTGCAAACCTTACGCCGAAGCCATTGCCAAGGGTGAAGCCGAAATCAACCTGTGCACGCCGGGCGGCGATGACAACGCGCTCAAACTGGCGGAATTGCTCGGGCGTGAGTTCAAGCCGCGCGGAGCGCCGGACGAAAAGCTGAAAACGGTAGCGCTTATCGACGAACAAACTTGTATCGGCTGCACATTGTGTGTCCAGGCATGCCCGGTCGACGCGATCATCGGTTCGGCCAAACAGATGCACACGGTAGTGAGCCGTTATTGCACAGGCTGCGAATTGTGCCTGCCGCCCTGCCCGGTCGATTGCATCGCATTGGTGGAAGAGCCACGCACCCCGCAGAACTGGCGCTGGAAATTCCCGGCAAAAGGACTCAGGGTCGTGACATGAAACCGAAGCTTTTCACTCCTTGGGGCGGCGTCCATCCCAACACCCACAAGACGGAATCCTCCGAGTCCCCGATCCAGCACGTGCCGATGCCGTCACGGTTGGTTATCCCGCTCATCCAGGGGAGCCAGGGATCGGCAAGGACAATCGTCACCGTCGGTGACAAGGTATTGAAAGGCCAGTGCATCGGCGAAGCCGAGGGCGAAGATGGCACGGCCATTCACGCACCGACTTCGGGCACAGTGACGGAAATGGGGCGTTACCCGATGGCGCATCCCTCCGGGCTATCCTCACAGGCCATCGTGATCGAACCGGACGGAGAGGAGCGCTGGATTACGTTTGAGCCACTCGACCCGGCCACGGCGAGCCGCGATGAACTGATCCTCCGCATCCAGGCAAGCGGGATCGTCGGCATGGGCGGCGCGGTTTTCCCGAGCCACCTCAAAGCCAGGAGCAAAATCAACACGTTGATCATCAACGGCGCGGAATGCGAACCATGGATGACCAATGATGACCGCCTGATGCGCGAGCGCGCCGCCAATATCGTGACCGGGGCGGCGATCCTGGTGCATCTGACCGGTGCGCAGCAAACACTGATCGGTATCGAGGATAACAAACCCGAGGCCATCGCCGCCATGCGCGCCGCCGTGTGTGATATGGAACCTGTCGCGCGCGCATGTCTGAACGGGGGCAGCATGACTGTCGCTGTCGTACCGACGCGCTATCCGACCGGGGAGAGAAAACAGCTCATCCACGTACTCACCGGCATCGAGATCCCTCCCAGCGACCGTGTCACTAAATACGGCATGCAATGTTTCAACGTCGCTACCGCGCACGCGGTATGCCGCGCCCTGTTGCATGGCGAACCGATGGTGTCGCGTATCGTCACCGTAACCGGCAATGTCGAACGTCCGGGCAATTACGAGACGCCGCTCGGTATGCCGGTTGCCAGCTTGCTCGCGTTCTGCGGGGTAAAACCCGACACGACCCGTATCCTGATGGGCGGGCCGATGATGGGCTTCACCCTGCCCAACCTTGACGCGCCGGTTGTCAAGGGTTGCAATTGCCTCATCGCTGCTTCCAACGAATTCTTCCCGCCGCCGCTACCCGAGCAACCCTGCATCCGATGCGGCGAATGTGTGATTGCCTGCCCGGTCAGATTGGAACCATTCGAGATGTACTGGGCCAGCCGTGTAAAAAATTTAGACGGCGCCAGGCGCCATCGTCTCGCTGACTGCATGGAATGCGGTTGCTGTGCCTATGTGTGCCCGGCCCATATTCCGCTCGTCGATTACTTCCGCTTTGCCAAAAGCGAAATCCGCGCCCGCAACGAAGAAAAGAAAGCTTCCGACCAGGCCCGGATGCGGTTTGAATCTCGCAGTTCCCGGCTGGAACGCGAAAAAACCGAAAAGGTCGCGCGCCTGGCCGCCAAGGTTGCCGAGACCCGCGCCAAGGCTGCCACCGAAAGCGATACCGCGCTGATCGCTGCTGCCGTTGAACGGGTCAATGAACCTGCCCCCCAGGATAACGCCGCGCCCTTGAACGGCCAGCAAACATGACTTCTCCACATATCCGACAACCCGCCAGTGTGCAGCGCGTAATGGCTACCGTGCTAATTGCGCTCCTGCCCGGTATCGCCGTCTATGTGTGGCAAATCGGTGCAGGCATCCTGGTCAATCTCGCCATTGCCACCGTTGCAGCGCTGGCCGCCGAGGCATTTGTGCTCCAGTTGCGCAAGCGCCCGCTATGGATCACGCTCACCGATGGTTCGGCAGTCGTCACCGCTTGGCTCGTCGCGCTCATCCTGCCTTCTATCGCGCCCTGGTGGCTTACCGTGATAGGCGTACTGGTTGCCATCATTGGCGCCAAGCATCTGTATGGCGGCATCGGGCAAAACCCGTTCAATCCGGCAATGGCCGCCTATTGCGCGATGATCGTCGCCTATCCGGCGCTGATGGCGCAATGGCCTTCCGTCGATGGCGTAGACTTTGCCACCCAGTTGCATCTGATCCTTGGCGGCAGCCGCGAAATCGACGGCATCACCAGCGCGACGGCCCTGGATGCCATGCGTACCGGATTAAACAACGAAAGCAATGTCCCCACCATCCTCGCCTCCAATACTTTCGGCTTTGCCGGCGGGCGGGGATGGGAATGGATCGCGGCGGGCTATCTCGTCGGTGGCCTCTTTTTGCTCGCGCGCCGCATCATCACCTGGCATTTGCCGCTCGGTTTCATCATAGGTATGGGAGCCATGGCAGGCGTGTCCTGTCTCGTCGCACCGGAAAGTTTTCCTTCCCCGTTCTTTCATCTCGCCAGCGGCGGGGCGATGCTTGCAGCCTTTTTCATCATCACCGACCCGGTCACATGCGCAACCGCCCCGCTTGGTAAATTCATTTTCGCCACCGGGGTTGGGATCATTGCCTGGGTCATCCGTACCTTCGGCGTATACCCCGACGGTATCGCTTTCGCCGTGCTGCTGATGAACATCTGTGTGCCGTTTATCAACCACGCAACCCTTGCTGTCCCTGCCGACTGGCGCAAGGACAACCGGTCATGACATCTCCCGGCCCCACGCGCCCCGAACCGTCTCCCGTCCGCCCGGCCTTCCTCGCAGGGTTGCCGCCTGCGCTGCACCGCGCGCTGGTTTCAGCTTTCGGGCTGTTTGCCTTCGCGCTGGTTTTCACCGCTTTCATGGCGTTCACGTATGAGATGACGCGTGACCGTATCCGTGCCGCCATCAAACATGAACAGATGCGCCTCATCGGCGAAGTGCTATCGAACCTGCATTACGACAATGCCCTGCTTGAGGACATGGTCAACGACAAGATCAAAATCGAGGGCAGCGCCGAGAACCGCATCGGCAAGGTCTGGCGTGCCCGCAACGGCGATGCGCCCGTGGCACTTGTGTTCGAGACCTTCGCATCAGACGGCTACAGCGGGCGCATCGAACTCGTCGCCTCGCTGGACAATGAGGGCCGGGTCGGTGGCGTACGGGTGGTCTCGCACCGCGAAACACCGGGCCTGGGCGACTACATCGACCCAACCAGGGACCAAAACAAGGAAAACCCCTGGATCGGCCAATTTGTCGGGGCGGACGCCACAATGCCCGCCACACGCTGGCAAGTGAAGAAGGATGGCGGTAATTTCGATTACCCCGCTGGCGCAACGGTCAGCGCCCGCGCCGTCACGCGCGCAACGGGCCGTGCCGCCGCCTGGATCCACGCGCACCGCGAAGCGCTTTTCGCCGCCCCGGCAGAAAGGAATAAGCAATGAGTGAGAGCGGACATCTCAGAGAAAGCCTCCGCAACGGCCTGTGGCGGCATAACCCAGGCCTGGCTCAGATTCTCGGCCTGTGCCCGATCCTCGCCATCAGTACCAATATGGTGAACGCCGTCAGCCTGGGGCTCGCTACCGTCATAGCAATGGCCCTCTCGAATCTGCTCGTCTCCGGGTTGCGGCGCTGGATCGCCTACGAGATCCGCATCCCCGTGTTCGTTCTCATCATCGCGGCCCTGGTGACGGTGCTCGACCTGGTGTTCAACGCCTATTTTCACAGCCTGTACCTGATGCTTGGCATCTTCATCCCGCTCATCGCCACCAACTGTATCGTGCTCGCCCGCGCCGAAGCCTACGCCGCCAAACACGGCATGTGGGAATCGACCCTGGACGGCATTACGATGGGACTGGGCCTGGTTTGGGTGCTGGCGCTGCTCGGCGCGCTGCGCGAACTGATTGCCAACGGCACGATATTTTCCGGCATTGAGATGGTTTTTCCCGGTTTGAAATCGATCAGTGTTTTTGGCGACGCCTACCCCGGTTTCCTGCTTGCCTGCTTACCGCCCGGCGCATTCTTTATTCTCGGCGGCCTGATTGCCGGTTACAACATGATCAATGCCCGCCATGCGGCACGCGCCAGCCAGAAACCTGTTCCGCCGGAACAGGTCCATGCACCGCCCATTGGCTGAAAACGGCCATGAAACCGGAAGCAGTAAGCGAATTCTTCCGCCGTCTGGCGGAGCACACCCCGGAACCTCGAACCGAACTCGAATACGGCAGCCCTTACCAGCTTCTCGTCGCAACCGTACTTTCGGCGCAAACCACCGATAAAGGCGTCAACCTGGCAACCCGCCGCCTGTTTCCCCTGGCTCCGACTCCGCAGGCGATGCTCGCGCTGGGAGAGGGGCAACTGGCCGAATGCATCAAAACCATCGGTTTTTTCCGGGCCAAGGCAAAAAACGTCATCAACCTCTCCCGCCTGCTGATCGAGCGGCACATGGGTGAAGTCCCGCCTGACCGTGCCGCGCTCGAAGCCCTGCCCGGCGTGGGACGTAAAACCGCCAACGTCGTACTCAATACAGCCTTCCGACAGCCGGTCATGGCCGTTGACAGGCATGTCTTCCGGGTCGCCAACCGCACGGGGCTCGCGCCCGGCAGTGGCGTAGACGAGGTCGAGACCACACTCATGAAGACCGTGCCTCCCAACTACCTGCTTGACGCACATCATTGGCTAATACTGCACGGCCGTTATGTTTGCACTGCAAAAAAACCACTTTGTTCGGCCTGTTGCGTGTACGATTTGTGCTACTGGTCAGATAAAGCAAACTGAACGCAAGAACATAACATTCACCGCAACGACATTTTCATGGCCGCAAACGCATGTTTAATCCTACCCGCGAACAAGTACGAGAATTTTTCATTGATGTCTGGCGCAAGTATCAGTCCCAGGAAGTCCTCGCAGCGCTTGAAACCATCGCTGCGGGCATCGCGCTGGAACACCCCGAATACCACGCCCTGCTCTCTGCCCCGGATGCGATGACACGGCAGTTCTCTCCCGAAAACGGACAGGCCAACCCCTTTTTGCACCTGTCGCTGCATCTGGCCATCGAAGAACAGCTCTCGATCAACCAGCCTCCCGGCATCCAAGCCGCTTTTGAGACACTACGCAAACTCCATGGCCGCCACGGCGCCATGCACGAGGTACTCGAATGTCTGGGCGAGGAGATGTTCAAGGCGCTACGCGACAAAGTCCCGCCCGATGGAACCGCTTACCTCAACAGTATCCGCCGCCGCGCTGGAATGCCGCCAATCGACAATTAAGCCATGAAGAGAAGGCACATTTCTTCAATATCCCAATACCTGTACCGCCTTTGCTACGTTTAAATATACCCATCATTGCAGATGAGTCCTAGAGTATCCGACATGCTGACGAGTCTGTTCCGCCGCCTGTTCCGCCGCCTGTTCCGCCGCTCGTTGCCGCCTGAAAAAGGCGATGCAGATGCCGTCACACTCGCCCCGGATCCCGTAAACACCGACATATCGACCCTGCTATCACCCTTACAGCTGGAACAGCCCCCCGCATGCACCTCCAGTATCGAAGACATTGAGGGTTCCATCATCTGCCGCGAGTCCATTCTCAATCGCCAGCAGAAAATCATTGGATATCAGTTTTTGCTTCAGAAAGCCGCCAATGCCGGCATCCGTGTCCATAATCGGCGGATTTCCCATCTTTACGCTGAAATTCTGGTGCAGAATCTGCTGTACACCAATATTTTCCCGCTGATCGGGCAGCGTTTCATCTTCATCGAAATCCCGGATTCTTTTCTTTGTGACCCATGTCTGAAGCAGCTTCCGGCGACAAATACTTTTTTCATCCTTACCCCTGTCAAGGACTCCAACACACCCTCGCATGACAAATTGCGGGCCTGGACACACGCGCTACGCAAACTCGGTTACCGCATTGGGATTCCCGATCCGATAGCGGTGCCCGAATATTTTCATTTGCTGCCAGAAATCGACCTGGTCTCAATGCAGGCATCCCAGATCGAGGTCGACAAAGGCGAAAGGCTTGTCAACTATATTCTCAAGAAAATGCCACAGGTATCGATCCTGGTGCAAAATCTGCCCAGTATCGAGGATTTCAACTTCTGCCGCGAAATTGGGGCAACCCTGTTCCAGGGGCACTTTGTCGTCAGCCGCGAACAATGGGAGAAAGCCGAGCTCGGCGCCAGTTTCAACCATTTGGCCATGCTGCTGAAAAAACTGCAGCAGGATGCCGATACACACGAAATCGTTTCCATCCTTAAGCAGGATGCAGCCACTACTTTACGCTTGTTGCGCTACATCAACTCGGCAGCCAACGGCCTGCGGGAACATATTTCTTCAATCGAACACGCCGTCACCATGTTGGGGCGCGCCCCACTGCAACGCTGGCTTACGCTGTTGCTCTGTAGGAGCAACCGCAACCAGCCGCGCGCCTCCGCCGTGCTCGAAACAGCGCTCATTCGGGCACGCTTCATGGAACTGGTTTCCGATTCGCGAGAGGCGCATGACCGCGAGGCGATCTTTCTCACCGGTCTTCTGTCACTGATCGACATCATCCTGCAACAGCCGATAGAACATGCGCTGGATGCCTTGTTCGTCACCGAAGACATCCGCAATGCCATTCTCCATAGCAAAGGCATCTACGCCGCAACGCTGGCGTTAGCACGGGCATGCGAAAGCATGGACACGGATCGCATCGCTTCCGCCGCCGAAACCTGCTATATCAGTCCTGAGCAAGTATCGGCCTGCTACATGGACGCATTGTCCTGGACATTGACGCTTCAACAGGAAATTTCCGATTAAGGCATCGGCTCGCTGTGCAGTGGACTGTTCGCAGCATTCCCTAAAAGCAGCCCGAAAAAATAAATTAGGCCTGTAATGTAAAGCGCCCCCAGAAACTATACCGACCCCGTATAATCCTCGCCCATGAAAATTCTCTTCGACCTGCTACCGGTCATATTCTTTTTCGCCGCCTACAAAACTGCCGGGTTTTTCCCGGATGAGGCCCATGCCCTGGTCACGAAATGGCTGGCTGAAGGCATTCCCGCAGACCAGGCGCCTATCCTGATTGCCACTTTCATCACCATCGTCGCCACGGCGCTGCAAATCGGCATCGTCTGGCTCAAACACCGCAAGGTTGACCGCATGCTGTGGATCAGCCTGATCGTCATCACCATCCTTGGCGGAGCCACGCTCGCGTTCCACAACCCGAAATTCATTCAGTGGAAACCCACCGCGCTCTATTGGATGTTCGGCCTGATTCTGTTCGGTTCGAACCTGATTTTCCGGCGCAATCTCATCAGGCGCATGCTCGAAGGCCAGATACGTCTCCCCGACCCGATATGGCTGCGCCTCAACTTGGCCTGGGCATTGTTTTTTGTCATACTTGGCACACTCAACCTCTATGTCGCTTACCGTTTTTCAGAAGAGGTCTGGGTCAATTTCAAGCTCTTCGGCTGTACGGCACTGGTTTTTGTGTTCGCGATTGCTCAGGGGCTGTACCTGTCGAAACACCTGATCGAGGACAATGCAGATAACGCAAATCATTGAAGCGATATGCACCTCCGCCGACACCACGAATAACGCGGATTTGATGTCGCTTTTCTATGCAGTGCCGGAACACATCTGTTGCACCGCAGCATCTCCTTCTCCAGCAATGTCCCGATGAATGCCAGAGCTGGAACGATATCTCACAAAAAAGGAATCCTGATGAAAAACTTTCCGAATCACCTCAGTGTTGCTTTCATTACCCTGATCGCATTAACAGGTTGCGCCGGCGGTGATCCCGGGGCGACCGCTTCCAACACGGGAACAACGGACACGGGGGCAAAGCCTGCCGCCGTTGTCAATGGCATTACCATTCCAAACAAATTCGTCGAAGTCATCGTTGCCGAGCAACGTGCCCAGGGCGCACCGGAAGACCCGGAAATGGAAGAAAACATCCGCAAGGAACTTGTCCGCCGCACCCTGCTTGAGCAAGACGCCGTCAAGGCCGGCATCGATAAGCGGCCTGACACGCTCGTCCGGCAAAACCTTGCCCGCCAGAATGCACTGATCCGGGATTATGTGCAGGACTGGACGAAAAACAACACACCGACCGATGATGAACTGAAGCAGGAATACGAAAAGATCACAACCAGCTTGGGCGAGCAGAAGGAATACCACACACGCCACATCCTGCTCAAGACCGAACAGGAAGCCAAAACTGCGATCTCCAAGCTCAATAAAGGTGCGAAATTTACAGAACTGGCGCGCAAGTCGCTCGACCCCGGCTCCAAAGGTAGCGGCGGCGACCTCGGTTGGGCCAACCCTTCCATGTTCGTCCCGCCTTTCTCTGAGGCAATGACCCAGCTCTCCAAGGGCAAATACACCGCAACGCCTGTCAAGACCGATTACGGTTACCACGTCATCCTCCTGGAAGATACGCGCAACATCCAACCTCCGCCCTTCGATGAAATCAAACCAGAGCTGCAACAACGGATGCAGCAAATGAAGTGGCAGGCATATCTCGACGAACTGGAAAAGAATGCCGATGTGAAGTGAGGCACCTGTAGCAAAAAGCGGCGGAAAATTTCCGCCGCTTTTTTTTTACCGCGCTATCTGGTGCAACGAAATGGTGCAACGAAACAGCTTCACAGCCCCTGCTCAATGAGCCATTCATCGATCCGCACGGCGACTTTTTCCCAATGGCGTTCGAGCATCATCGCATGCCCCATGTTGAGGAATATTTCCGGGCGGATCCCGTAGGCTTTTGCAGTCATTTCAACCTGGCCGGGAGAAATCAGGCGGTCGTACTGCGCGCCGAGAATCAGCATTGGCGGCCTGTAGGCGCGGGAAACGTCAGGCAGGTTGTAAAAGGTCATGTCCCAGACCGCGCGAAGGGATTCGGGTTGGAACAGTTTCCAGTAACGCCTAAGGTCACCGTCGGCAACCGGCTGGTGGAAAAGCGCCTGATACAGGTTGTCGGCGCTTGGCTCGCCGCCGGCCATGATCTGGTTGAGGTCGGCAAGCAGGTGCGGTGCGGTGAAAAGCAGACCGAGCGCGGAATAGATCAGTCCCTGGGGCGGAACCGAAGCCATCAACACAACGGCAGGGGCGGCGGCCCGTTCGAGATACTTCTGTACCACCATGCCGCCCATCGAGTGGCCAATCAGAATCGGGGGTACAGGCAAGGTACCGATGGCCTTGATGAGGTCGGCTATGTAATGGTCGAGGCTCAGTATGTCGAGATCTTCGCGGCCCTGGCTACGGCCATGCCCGCTGAGCGATACCGCATACGAGTCCCATCCGCGCCGGGCGAACCAAGGCAGGAAGTGTTCTTCCCAACACCAGGCGCCAGCATACGCACCATGCACAAAAAGGATCGGCATCCGGTGCCTGGGGGGCGAAGCAGGCAGACGGCTGATGATTTCGAGTGAGCGGCAAGGGATTTTGCTTGCCTTTTTGGTGCTCATTTCCTGCCTTGCCAGAAAGAGTTCAGGGTATTAGAAATCAGTTTTCTCATTGTGACATGTGAGGTACTTCCGCACGGCATCGACCCGTGCGGCGTGCAGGCGCGCAGGAATTTGCCGGGGTTCCGTAACGGAGCGGGCGAGCGCCCCCGCATCCACGCTGAGAAAGGCTTCCAATGCCATCCGCCATGGCTCGATATACGGACAGGTTGCGGGCCGATAGCCGCCGCGCCCCAAAAAATCGCAGGCGGCAGCATCCAGCAGGGCGAAGAAACGTTCCGGGCGGCGCACGCAATCACAGCGTTCGAGCAGGCTGGTGATGGAGTTCGGGCGCATCTCGCCGATCCGCTTGAATTTGCCGTGCTCACGGGCAAACAGCACGGCAAAATCGCGGCAACTGGCCGGGGCGCGCAGCCGTTCCGAGATTTGTTCGGCAAGCGGCGCACTCCGGATTTCATGCTCATAGTGATGCGGCAGGATGTCGGCGGGAGTTTCCCCTTTGCCGAGATCGTGCAGCAGGCAGGCCCACCGGATTTCCAACCCATGCCCAGCCTGGGCGGCATGGTCGATGACCAGCATCGTGTGTTCGCCGGTGTCGATTTCGGGGTGCCAGGCAGGCTGTTGCGGCACACCAAACAGCCGGTCGACTTCGGGGAGGATACGGACGAGCGCACCGCATTCGCGCAGGACACGGAACATCCGCGAAGGGCGCGCTTCCATAAGGCCGCGCGAGAGTTCTTTCCACACCCGTTCGGGCGTGAGGTGATCGAGTTCGCCGCCCCCACTCATCGCGCGCATGAGCGCGAGCGTCTCCGGCGCAAGGCTGAATTCGGGCAGGCGGGCGGCAAAGCGCGCCACGCGCAGGACGCGCAATGGGTCTTCGGCAAAGGCCGGACCGACATGGCGCAGGACTTTGGCTTCAAGGTCGCGCGCGCCTCCGTAGGGATCGACCAGCGCACCCTCTGGCTCACGGGCAATAGCGTTGATCGTGAGATCCCGCCGCGAGAGGTCTTCTTCCAGGGTGACATCGGGCGTGGTGTAGCAGACAAAGCCGGTATAACCGCGCCCGCTTTTACGTTCGGTGCGGGCCAGCGCGTATTCCTCGTGCGTTTCCGGGTGCAGGAAAACGGGAAAATCCCGCCCTACGGGACGAAAGCCGCGTTCAAGCATGGTCTCAACCGTCTCCCCCACCACCACCCAATCCCGATCCTTGACCGGCAGGCCGAGCAAGGCATCCCGTACTGCACCGCCGACCACATACGCACACATGACCGACATCTATCTTCAGTCCGACATCTTCGGCATGATCGTGCCGAGCCGCGCCTTGAGCGATTGCGGCCTGCCTTGCAGCAAGGCAGTGTAGATGACGGCGTTGGTCATCACGTGCTTCACGTAATCGCGGGTCTCTTCAAAGGGGATGGTTTCAGCGTAGATCGCGCCTTCCAGTGGCCGGCTGGCCCGCCAGCGCCGCGCGCGGCCAGGGCCGGCATTGTACCCGGCAGCAGCCAGCACCTGATCGCCTTCGAGTTCGTCGAGAAGGATGCGCATATAGCCGGTGCCGATTTCCACGTTGGTTACGGGGTCGCGCAACAGACCGGGGTGATATTGCATGCCAAGGCTTTTGGCAACCCATTTGCCGGTTTTCGGCATGACCTGCATCAATCCCTGCGCCCCGACGGGTGAGCGGGCCGGGATGATGAAACGGCTTTCCTGCCGCATCACGCCATACACCCAGCCCAGGTCGAGGCTGTTGGCATGAACGCGCGGTTCGATGATTTCGCGGTACGGGGTGAGAAAACGCAGTTCCCAAGCCCCAGCCGGATTGGCAAGCTCGGCGGAAGTAATAGCGCGATCATAGAGACGGTTTTTCAGCGCCAATTGCGCAGCAGCAATGCGAAAGGCTTCATCGCGCCCGCGCAGCGCCCAGTTCCATTCGCGGATGGCTTCCATGCGCATATCGAGCTGGAAAAGCGCCATTGCGCGCTTGAAACCCGGATGATTGTCGGCGCTCGGCCCATTGACGGCCACGGCCTGGCCCCTTGCCCCAGCCTCGGCCTGTATCGTTTCGCCGTTGTTTTCCCCACTGCTGCCCTCTCCGCCGTTCTCGCCAGAATCTGCTTCGGAGTCAGATTCAACGTCATCGGAACCGCCTTCGGCAACTTCCTCTGCGGCAGCCTCTTCGGCCGCGGCGGAAACAGCGAGCACCGTATGTGCAGCGCGCGGGTCGAACGGGTTCCCCAACTCTTCATTGGCAAGAATGCCGTAGAAGTTCGGCACGCTGGCGATACGCCGGAATTCCTTTTCCGCCTCGGACGCCCGACCCAGGGATTTCAAGGCCCGGCCCCGCCAGTAAACCCATTCGGGCATGGCGCGCTCTTCAACGTTCAGTTTGTCGATGGCCGCCAGCACCCCCGACCAGTCGCCGACGCGCAACGGTACGCGCACACGCCATGCGCGCTGTGTCACGCTCATCTGTGCGTTACCGGCATTGTGGAACCAGGAAGCGGCTTCCGGACTGTGGTTCTGCGCCGCGTGCATGGCCAGCACGCCCCACGCATGGGCGCGTTCCTCAGGTGTGAGCCGACCGGAGAGGCGCTGGAAGCGGACATATGCGTCGGACACGTCCGCGCGCGCCAGCCTTGTTAACGCCGCCAGAGCCATTTCCCGCTTCACACGGGCGTTGGCGAATTGGGACGGCACGCACTCAGGAGCGCGTTTCTGCTTCCGGGCGGACTGCTTGGACGCTTTCGTACCGGACGCTTTCGTACCGGACGCCTTCGCGCCGGACGCCTTCGCGCCGGAAGCCTTTGTGCCGGAAGCCTTTGTGCCGGAAACCTTTGTGCCGGAAGTTTTCGCGCTGGAAGTCTTCGCGCAGGCAGTCTTCACGCTGGAAGCCTCTATGCCGGAAGCCTCCGCGCTGTCTACGCCAAGCATGCAGTCAAGGGCATGTTTCGGGCTGCGGACGGCCTGTTCGAAAACCCTCATGCCCTCCGGGGCAACCCAGCCGAGAACCACCCGCGCATGAGCTGGCGATTTGGTATCGACCCGGCGGCGGAAAAGCCGCCAGGCATCGTCCGTACTGACTTTCCCCTGATAGACCGCCTCGCGCATCACGGATGAGCAGGAGGAATGCGCAAAGGTCAAGGAAGGCCAACTCCTGGCGATTTCATCAAGGACTTTCCCGTCCCCGGTTGCCAGTCGGGCATTCCATGCATGGCAGCGCATTTCACCGTCCGGGTTTTGCAGGCTTGGATAAACCTGAAGGAAATAAGACCAGTCCCCGTCCCTTGCCATCCGGCGCAGCCAATCCACGCGCAGGCGCTCCGCGAGCAGCGTACCGGCTTCATCCGAGATGAACCGGTTCAGCACGCTTTCCTGCGGCATGGAAGATGCCTTCGACAGACTGCTGGAAAGCAGCCAGTAACGAATATAACTATCGAGCGGATGCCCGCTTGCCTGGTCGGCAAGGCTTTCGAGCCTCCCATGGTCACCGCGCCTGGCGGCCTCGCGCGCCGCAAGAAAACGGGACTCGGCCGCTGAAAGAGCATCACCCGGCTGCGCATAGGCAAAGGCATGGAGGCACACTGAGACAATAACCGCTGCGAAGCAGGCAATGGCTTGGACGATAGCTTTATTCATCCACAAAGACTCCCATTAAAAGATCAAGTAACGACAATCGTGAAACCATACCATAAGGAGGGTCTGAATAAGTCGAGCGGTAAGTGTGCGCTGCGGATCGGGATGGGACGCAAGGCGCAAACCACAGCCATAGCCGTCGCTATGGCGAGGATTTGCAACGCCGCAGACCGCCCGACTCCGCAGATGCGCACGACGCGGCGACTTGTTCAGACCATCCATAAGGTGCAGACACTCGCCGGAGACGGTTAGAATTCATTTTTTTGTCCGTCAGGCTCCCCTCCCGATGTTCTATGAACTTTTCGTTGGTCTGCGCTATACCCGCTCACGCAAGCGGGCACAGGGGCGTAACCGCCTTGTCTCCTTCATTTCGCTCATATCAATCATCGGAATCGCGCTGGGAGTCATGACACTCATCATCGTTCTCTCGGTAATGAACGGTTTCCAGGAAGAACTGCGCGACCGCACCCTGGGTGTGGCTTCACATATCGAAGTGGAATCATTCGAAGGCAATGCCCGCGTACTGAACTGGCAACAGGTCATCGAAGATGCCAGCCAGCATCCCGAAGTGAAGGCCGCAGCCCCTTACGTAGATGAGCAGGGAATGCTAACGCTTGGCGAGGCCGTGCGCGGCGTGCAGGTGCGAGGCATCCTCCCTGAGCCGGAAAGTACGGTGGCAAACTTCGGTAAATACATGCGGGCTGGTACGCTCGATGCTTTGCAGCCTGGAAAATTTGGCATCATTCTCGGACGTGATCTGGCGCGAGCATTGGGCGCAGGCCCAGGCGACAAACTGACCCTGATTGCGCCGCAAGGCATGGTGACCCCGGCGGCAGTCATGCCGCGTGTGCGCCAGTTCGAGGTAGTCGGCATTTTCGATGCAGGGGTGATCCAATACGATTCTGCGCTCGCGCTCATTCATCTGGCCGATGCCCAGGTTCTCTATCGCATGAACGATGCCGTGAGCGGGGTGCGGCTGCGGCTCGAAAACCTCTTTGCCGCCCCTTCCGTGTCGCGCGAACTGGCCGAAATCATCACTGTGCCAAACTTGGTACTACGTGACTGGACGCGCATCCATGCCAATTTCTTCCGTGCCGTCGCGTTGGAAAAAACCATGATGATGCTCTTCCTGTTCCTGATCGTGGGTGTAGCGGCCTTCAACGTTGTCGCCAGCCTTACCATGACCGTGCAGGAAAAAGCTGCCGACATTGCCATTCTGCGCACCCTTGGCGCCTCGCCTCTCTCGATCATGACGATCTTCATCATCCAGGGTTCCATCATCGGCGTGGTCGGGCTGGCGGCAGGGCTGGCAAGCGGGCTGGCTATCGCCCTCAATCTCGACGTCGTCATCCCGGCGCTCGAACGCATCGTCGGCACGACACTCTGGGACAAAAGCATCTACTTCATCAGCGAACTGCCCTCGAAAGTGTTGGCAAGCGACGTTGTCACCATTCTGACCGTATCGTTCCTGCTCACACTGATTGCCGCGATTTACCCAAGCTGGCGGGCATCCTGCGTGAAACCGGCGGAGGCCCTGCGCTATGAGTGAAACAGTATTGAGTTGTCATGGTCTTGCCAAGCATTTCCGCGAAGGCGACAACGCAGTGCAGGTGCTCAAAGGAATCGATTGCGAGATCATGCGCGGGGAGCGGCTCTCGGTCATCGGCGCGTCCGGCTCGGGAAAAAGCACGTTGCTCCATCTACTTGGCGGGTTGGACTCGCCAAGCGGGGGAATCGTAACCCTACTTGGCAAAAATTTTTCCCACATGCCCGAAGCCGCACGCGGGCGCTTGCGCAACGCTGCCCTGGGTTTCGTATATCAGTTCCATCACTTGCTCCCCGAATTCACCGCGCTGGAAAACGTCGCCATGCCGCTCTACATCCGGGGCATGGACAGAAAGCAGGCCGAAGCCCGCGCCGAAACCATGTTGCGGGAAGTCGAACTGGGGCACCGGCTCGACCATACCCCAGGCGAGCTTTCCGGCGGCGAGCGCCAGCGCACCGCCATTGCCCGCGCCCTGGTGACCAACCCTGCCTGCGTGCTCGCCGACGAACCGACCGGCAACCTCGACCGCCGCACTGCCGAAGCCGTGTTCGACCTGATGATGTCCCTCAACGAAAAACTGGCAACGAGTTTTGTCATCGTCACCCACGACGAAGCGCTCGCACGGCGTAGCGAACGGGTCTTGCGGCTGGTGGATGGGGTGCTGGAGCAGGACGAGAATTGAAACCCATGGCCGCCTCGCTCCTGCAACGCTCACTCGCCGCCGTCTGGCATCCATGCACCCAGATGCAGCACCACGAAACCCTGCCTCTCACGCCGATAATCAGGGGCGAAGGGCCGTGGCTCATTACGGAAGACGGCAGGCGGTTGCTGGACGGCATCAGTTCGTGGTGGGTGAATCTGTTTGGGCATTGCAACCCGCGCATCAACGCCGCACTGCGCGACCAACTCGAACAACTGGAACATGTGCTGCTTGCAGGCTTCACGCATCCCCCAGCCGTAGCGCTTTCCGAACGGCTGGCGGCGCTTACGGGTGGATCCCTGGGGCACGCTTTTTACGCTTCTGATGGGGCTTCAGCCACAGAAATCGCGCTGAAGATGAGTTTCCACATGTGGCGCAACCGGGGGCTGCTCCAAAAAGACCGCTTCCTGTGCCTGGAAGGCGGTTATCACGGGGAAACTGTGGGGGCGCTGGCCGTAACGGACGTGCCCCTGTTTCGGGATGCCTACGCGCCGCTGGTGCGGCAGGCAGCCACTGTGCCCTCGCCCGACGCGCAACGGGCGGCGCCAGGGGAAACCGCCGCCGATGTAGCACGCCGTGCCGCCAATGCGCTGGAAGCGCGGTTGGAAGCGGAAAACGGACGTGTCGCGGCTTTCATCCTGGAACCACTGGTGCAGGGCGCAGCCGGAATGGTGATGTACGACCCGGAATACCTGCGGCTGGCGCGCACACTATGCGACCGTTACCAAGCGCACCTGATCTGCGACGAAATCGCCGTGGGCTGTGGCCGCACAGGCACGTTCTTCGCACATGAACAGGCGGGCATCCACCCTGACCTGCTCTGCCTTTCCAAGGGAATTTCCGGCGGCTACCTGCCGCTGTCCGTAGTGCTGTGCCGCGAGGAGATTTTCCGTGCGTTCTACGGCTCCGATACGCGCAAAGGTTTCCTGCATTCGCATTCCTACACGGGCAACCCGCTGGCCTGCCGCGCAGCGCTGGCCACGCTGGATATTTTTGAACAAGACGATGTACTGGCCGCAAACTGCGGGCGCGCGGAACTGTTGGGGCGCTTGCTGGAAGAAACGTTCTCCGGCCATCCGGCAGTGCGCTTTCTACGCCAGCGCGGCATGATTGCGGCCTTTGACGTGGAAGGCGCAGCAGACGGCTTTCCCCGGCGCTTCTTTGCAGCGGCGCTGGAAGCGGGCGCGCTGTTGCGCCCCATCGGCAAAACCGTGTACTTCATGCCTCCTTACGTCATGGACGAACCGGAATTGCGGGCGCTGACCGCTGCCGCCTTCAGCGCGCTGGAACAGGCGCTGACATGAACCGGCTCGACCGCCTGCGCGCCGCGCTCGATAAACGCGATACCCAACACTTGCGCCGCGTCCGGCGCAACCTCGAAGGCCCCTGTTCGCCCCATGCCGTTATCGACGGGCAGGCCTTCACCGCATTTTGCAGCAACGATTACCTCGGGCTGGCGGGAGACCCCCGGCTGGCCGAGGCGCTGGCCGAAGGCGCACGCCAATGGGGCGTGGGCGCGGGCGCTTCGCATCTGGTATCCGGCCACTACGCCGTGCAGCACAAGCTCGAAGAGCGGCTGGCAGCCTTTGTCAAGCGCGAACGGGTGCTGGTGTTTTCCTCGGGCTTCATGGCGAACATGGGCATCATCCCGGCGCTGGCCGGGCGCGGCGATGCCATCTTTGCCGACCGCCTGAACCATGCCTCGCTGATCGACGGCATGCTGCTCTCACGCGCCGACGTGCACCGCTTCCCGCAC
>WREK01000018.1 GCA_009779355.1 Betaproteobacteria bacterium
CGCTGAACAATTCCTGAGCGTTCTGGCATCGCAGGTGCGGGTTTCAAACCCGCCCAAAACATAGCCTGACACATGGTCTGCAAGCCGACGAACGGACATGGACGTGTTTGAAACCCGCACCTGTGATGCCCGGATGGAATAAATCAGCGTTTCCATAAGTGTTTTCATTATTTACCAGCGTTCGTCCGCGCTCGTGCCTAGAAGCGGTCGCAGGCGAATAGCAATCGCCTCACGCGCACGAAAAATCCGCGACCGCACCGTACCGATCGGGCAGTCCATAGCACTGGCAATATCTTCATAACTAAGCCCTTCCAGTTCGCGCAGGGTGATGGCTTCACGCAATTCGTCAGGCAAGCCCGTCATAGCCTCGTCTACCGTCAGTGCAATCTGGCGCGTCATCAACTGCCGCTCTGGCGTATCGAAATCACGCAGACGCTCCGCTCCTTCGATACCTTCCATTTCGCCAGAGTCCGTGCCGGACAACGTCGATACCCGGCGAATCTGGACAGCAAGATGGTTTTTCGCAGTATTGACGCCGATCCGATAAAGCCAAGTGTAGAAAGCACTTTCCCCGCGAAACGATCCTAAAGCGCGATACGCTTTAATGAATGTTTCCTGAGCCAGATCCTCGACTTCGGCAGGGTCGCGCACCAAGCGCGCAAGCAGGCGATGGAGTTTGCGTTGGTATTTCGACACCAATAAACCAAACGCCTGCTTGTCCCCACTTTGAACGCGCTCTACCAATTGTTGATCGATCTCACGATCACTCATTTAGTGTCCGTATCCTGATTTTTTATCGAAAACAAGCATAGTATAAGCGAGTCAGCCGCTTACAAAACCCATGTCCGCATAGACAGCAAGGTTATGGGTTGGTTCAATACAAATGCTACGGGGTTGAAAAATAACGCCCCCATCGCATGTTATATTACGTTCCCTTGATTTTTTCTTGGCACCTCATCGTGACAAGTCAACATCAGTATGACGTTCTGATCCTTGGCAGCGGCGCAGCGGGCCTGGCGATAGCCCTTTCGCTTGCCGACCACCTGAAGGTTGCACTCGTCACCAAGCGTGCGCTTGCCGATAGCGCAAGCGCCCTGGCACAGGGCGGCATCGCCGCAGTACTCGACATTACCGACAGTATCGAAGCCCATATCCACGACACGTTCGATGCTGGAGCCGGTCTCTGCGACCCGGATGCCACCCGTTACACGGTTGAACACAGCCGTGAAGCCATCGACTGGCTCATCAGACGCGGCGTGCCCTTCACCCGCGAGGAGGATACGGAACTCGGGTTTCATCTTACCCGCGAGGGCGGACACTCCCATCGGCGCATCATTCACGCAGCCGACGCCACCGGTGCGGCGGTACAGACGACCCTGAGCGAGGCGGTGCTCGCGCATCCGAACATCGACATCCACGAATATCACATCGCCATTGACCTCATCTCCGGCGAACGGATCGGCCAACCCGAACTCGGCTGCGTCGGCGCCTACGTGCTTGACATCAAAAATGACTACGTCATCTCCTTCGCCGCACGCAGCACGGTATTGGCCACCGGCGGCGCTGGCAAGGTCTATCTCTACACCACCAATCCGGATATTGCCACCGGCGATGGCATAGCAATGGCCTGGCGGGCAGGCTGCCGGGTGCGCAACATGGAGTTCATCCAGTTCCACCCCACCTGCCTCTACCACCCGCAAGCCAAGTCCTTCCTGATTTCGGAAGCGGTGCGCGGCGAAGGCGGCCTGCTGAAGCTACCCAACGGGAAACGTTTCATGCCCGCACACGACGCGCGCGCCGAACTCGCCCCACGAGACATCGTTGCCCGCGCCATCGATTTCGAGATGAAAAAGCACGGCATCGACTGCGTGTACCTCGACATCAGCCACAAACCGGCGGACTGGTTACGCGTCCACTTTCCAAATATTCACGCGCACTGCCTGGAACTAGGCATTGACATCACACAGGAACCCATTCCGGTCGTACCGGCGGCGCATTATTCCTGCGGCGGCGTCATCACCGATCTGGCCGCGCGTACCGATATTCCCAACCTCTACGCGGTTGGGGAAACAGCGGGAACCGGCCTGCACGGCGCGAACCGGCTGGCGTCGAACTCCCTGCTCGAATGCCTGGTTTTCGGCGAGGCGGCGGCACGGGACATCCTCACCCGCCCGTCTGCCCCGATCCCCTCCCTGCCCACCTGGGACGAAAGCCGCGTAACCGATGCCGACGAGGAAGTCGTCATCGCGCATAACTGGGCAGAACTGCGCCAGGCGATGTGGGATTACGTTGGCATCGTGCGTACCAACAAGCGACTCCAGCGCGCCCGGCACCGCATCCGGCTGCTGGCGCGAGAAATCGACGAGTTCTACTCGAACTTCCGCGTTTCCAACGACCTCATCGAATTACGCAACCTCGTCGTCACCGCCGGATTGATCGTGCACTGCGCGTTGCTCCGCCGCGAAAGCCGGGGGCTGCACTATTCGCATGACTATCCAGGCACCTTGCCGCGCGCCCGTAACACCGTACTGCGCCCGCCGCGATTCAAATCACGTCCACCGGGCTGAGCGTATCCGGGCTGGAGCACAGGGCCCGGTGGCGCAACCAGGTGCGCAAACACCGCCATTGAGCCTTCCCGCCACAATCCTCAATGACCTCATGCGCAACCAGCATCAGGCGCAAACGCCTGTGGCGCCCGTCCTGCGCTGTCCAGGCCAACGTACACCACAACACGGTAGGAAACAGCACCGCGTCAGGCAACACCCTGGCCCACGCATCATGATTGCCGCCTTCCCGGCATATCTGCAAGGCGCCATCGGCTGCCAGCACGAGCGACAGCCCGCGTTTGTGCGCCTGCCCTCGCACCGCCAGGATGGCGGAAATGAGCAACAGCAACACGAGCGGCAGCATCACCGTGAACGGCAAATTCACGAAGAAAAGCGCCACAACTCCAGCAAAATGGGCAACGAGAGCCACCGCCAACAGCATCGGACTTGGCCTGAGCCGTATCGTGAGCGGATGCAACCCGTCCGGCATCGGAATTTTTAGACGCGGCGGAACACCAAAGTTCCGTTCGTACCGCCAAAACCGAAGTTGTTCTTCATGGCTATGTCGATCTTCATCTCGCGCGCGGTATTGGCGCAATAATCAAGATCACATTCCGGATCCTGGTTGAAGATGTTGATCGTCGGCGGGGCAATCTGATGGTAAATGGCGAGCACGGTGAACACAGACTCGAGCCCACCCGCGCCACCAAGCAAATGCCCGGTCATCGACTTGGTGGAACTGATCACCAGCTTGGCGGCGTTATCCATCCCAAAAGCAAGCTTGATCGCATCGGTTTCGTTCTTGTCGCCCAGGGGCGTTGACGTGCCATGCGCGTTCAGGTATTGCACCTGATCGGGGCCGACCCCGGCATCCTTGAGCGCGTTGATCATGCTGCGCCGTGGCCCGTCGGTATCCGGTGCGGTAATATGGAAAGCGTCGGCGCTCATGCCAAAACCGATTACCTCCGCATATATTTTTGCCCCGCGCCGCTTGGCATGCTCGTACTCTTCGAGCACCACCACGCCGGAACCTTCTCCGATCACGAAACCGTCACGGCCACTATCCCAGGGGCGGCTGGCGGTAGCGGGATCATCGTTACGGGTTGAAAGCGCCTTTGCCGAACCGAACCCCCCGAGCGCCAAGTGCGTTATCGTGGATTCCGCCCCGCCGCAGATCATGACGTCGGCGTCGCCATAGACAATCGTCCGCGCGCCGAAACCTATGGTGTGCAGCCCCGTTGTGCACGCCGTCACCATGGCAAGATTCGGCCCCTTCAGGCCAAACATGATCGACAGGTTCCCGGCAATCATGTTGATGATGGAGCCAGGAACGAAAAACGGCGAAACCTTGCGCGGCCCCCCGGCGAGATAATCGCTGTACGCCACTTCGATAGCTGGCAAACCACCTATGCCCGAACCGATGTTCAAGCCGATGCGCTCAGCATTGGCTTCGGTGACTTCGATGCCGGAATCACGAAACGCCTGGATACCCGCCGCAATGCCGTAATGGACGAAGGTATCCATCCGGCGCGCATCCTTCGGCGCTATCCAGTCAGCCGCGTTGAAATCCTTGACCTCACCAGCCACACGGCAGGCAAACGTGCTTGTATCGAAACGGGTAACCAGGCAGACCCCGCTCTCGCCAGCAAGCGCATTTTCCCAGGCATCGGAAACCGTATTCCCCAATGGAGAGATGACACCCAGACCAGTAACGACGACTCTGCGACGCGACACGAGACGCTCCGAAAAAAAACTGCGGAGAAAACAGGAAACCCACTCAGCAGTTGCAGCAAGCAACCGCTGAAGGGCCAGGAACGTGATGGAAATTACTTCTTGAGGTGGGCGTTGACGTAGTCGATCGCCTGCTGAACGGTAGTGATCTTTTCAGCTTCCTCATCCGGAATTTCGCACTCGAATTCCTCTTCCAAAGCCATAACCAGTTCCACGGTATCCAGCGAATCCGCGCCCAGATCATCTACGAACGAAGCTTCGTTTTTGATTTCCGCCTCGGCGACGCCGAGTTGCTCGGCAACGATCTTCCTGACGCGTTGTTCGATATCGCTCATGAACCAACTCCTTACCATATAGGTGTGAATAACCTTTTTAGTTTACCAGAAAGGCGGGATTGCAACACTGCCGCAAAATTCATGGCATGTACATGCCGCCGTTGACATGCAGGGTCGTCCCTGTGATGTATGCCGCTGCCGGCGAAGCGAGAAACGCTACCGCACAAGCGATTTCTTCGGGCTTACCAAGACGGCCCAACGTGATGTTGCTCAAAAGGGAGTCACGCACCTCTTGTGGCAATCCCTGGGTCATCAGAGTGTCGATGAAACCCGGCGCCACGCAATTGACGGTGATGTTACGGCTGCCAAGTTCCCGTGCGAGCGAACGGCTCATCCCAGCCACGCCGGCCTTGGACGCAGCGTAATTGGCCTGTCCCGGATTGCCGGTGCAGGCAACCACCGAAGTGATATTGATGATGCGGCCCGTACGCGCCTTAATCATGCCGCGCATCACCAGGCACGACATCCGGAACACTGCCTTGAGATTAACATCGATAACAGAGTCCCACTCCTCGTCTTTCATGCGCATGGAAAGGTTGTCAGAGGTAATGCCCGCGTTGTTGACCAGGATGCCGACCGTGCCGAATTCTTTTTCAATTTCAGCAACAAGTTGTTCGCAGGCCAAGCCGTCGGTGACATCAAGCACTTTGCCCACGCCCTTCATCCCGGCAGCCGAAAACGCCTGTGTCAATTCTGCCGCAGTTTCATCCGAAATTGCCGTGCCGACCACGGTTGCCCCCTGGCGCCCGAGCTCAAACGCCACCGCACGGCCAATGCCGCGCATCGCGCCCGTCACCAATGCAAGTTGCCCTTCGAGTGAGTAGCACATACTCATTCCGTCCTCATTTCCATCAACATCTGTTCCAAGCTCATTGCGTCATGCAACGAGCCCCCTTGCACATCCTTGCTGATCCGCCGTGTCATGGCGGCCAGTACCTTGCCGGGGCCGCATTCGATGACGCGGGTCAGCCCGCGCGTTGCCATCGCCGTCACAGATTCGATCCAACGCACCGGCGAAGACGCCTGCCGCACAAGCGCGTCACGTATTTTCTCGGGATCGTCCTGGACGGCGACATCGACATTGTTAAGTACGTTGATTTCCGGCCTTACGATTTTTACCGTCGCCAGTTGCTCGCGCAAACGCTCCGCCGCCGGTTTCATCAAGGCACAATGGAAAGGCGCAGACACCGGCAGCAGCACCGCGCGCTTTACGCCCTTTGCCGTAGCAATCGTCATGGCCCGCTCCACCGCAGCTTTTGTTCCGGCGACCACAATCTGTCCCGGCGCGTTGAGATTGGCGGCTTCCACCACTTCGCCCTCGGCTGCTTCGGCACAGACCGCGTGCACTTCGTCGATTTCCAGACCCAGGAGCGCCGCCATTGCGCCCTCACCTTCCGGCACGGCCTCCTGCATCGCCTGGGCACGAAACCTCACCAGCGGCACGGCATCGGCAAAGGCCAAAGCGCCCGCCGCCACCAGCGCCGAATATTCCCCCAAACTATGTCCAGCCACCAATGCCGGCTTGGGGCCACCCGCCGCCAGCCAGGCACGGTACACGGCCACGCCGGCGACCAACATCAGGGGTTGCGTATTGACGGTCTGCGCCAGACGCTCAGCCGACCCGGCTGAAGCCATCTGCCACAAATCCTCGCCAAGCGCCTCGGATGCTTCATCGAAAGCCTCGCGAATGACGAATGAGCCACCGTAGCCGTTCATCATACCAACGGATTGCGAACCCTGTCCGGGGAAAACCAGTGAAAAAGCCATCTTATTTTCCGTTGATCCAAAAAAATCAGCGCCTTGGCAGGTCAAAAGTCAATGAGTGCCGCTCCCCAGGCAAACCCCCCGCCGATCCCTACGATCACTGCCCGTTGGCCGTGGCGGATGCGGCCGTCGCTCACCGCGCAATCGAGCGCGATCGGAATAGATGCCGCCGAAGTATTACCATGAAAATCGAGCGTAGTCACGACTTTTTCCATAGGCAACGCAAGACGTTTGGCCGAGGACTGGACGATGCGGATATTGGCTTGGTGCGGAACCAGCCAGTCGATACTGTCCTGTGGCACACCGGCGAGATCGATGACCTCCCGCGCCACCTCGTCCAGCACCCTGACCGCAAACTTGAATACCACCTGCCCATCCATGCGCACAAACGGATCGCCCGTCACCTCCCCCCCGGCAACACTACCAGGAACCCAGAGAACTGAGTGATAGCTGCCATCTGCGTGCAGCGCCGTAGCGCGCACGCCGGGTTCGTTCGAAGCTTCCAGCACCACCGCGCCCGCACCATCGCCGAACAGCACACAGGTACTGCGATCCGCCCAGTCGAGGATGTTTGAGAACACCTCGGCCCCAATGACGAGCACCCGCCGGTGGCTACCTGAGCGGATAAACTTCTCCGCAGTTGCCAGTGCATAAACAAAACCGCTACAGACCGCCTGCACATCAAAAGCTGCGCAGCCGTTCCTGATGCCAAGTCCAGCCTGCACCAGCGTCGCCGTACTCGGAAAGATGAAATCGGGGGTCGATGTCGCAACGATAATGAGGTCAATGTCGTCGGCAACGCAACCGGCAGCCTCGATGGCACGGCGCGCCGCAATCAGTGCCAGTTCGCTCGACTTGCAACCAGGCTCGGCAAAATGGCGGGCACGAATCCCGGTACGGGTCACGATCCATTCATCCGAAGTGTCAATACCGCGTCTGGCCAGATCATCGTTCGTGACCGGATCCCCCGGTAAATAACTGCCCGTCCCAACGATCTTTGCGTAGATCATGCGTCCTCCCCGTTCGGACCCATCATCGTATCCAGCCTATCCCGGAGGCGCTGGATCAGGTCATTGGACACCGCATCGGCGGCCCTGGCAAGCGCCTGTTCAAAAGCAAAAGCGTCGGCCGACCCGTGGCTCTTCAGCACCACGCCATTGCGCAACCCAAGCAACACCGCGCCATTATAATGGCCGGGATTGGCCCGGTTCCTGAACCGCCTGAGCAGCGGCATGGCCACCAGACCCATCAGCATCGTGAGCGGCCCGCGCCTGACTTCCTCACGCAAAAAGGTTCCCAGCATCTTCCCCAGCCCCTCGCTGGTCTTGAGCGCCACGTTACCGGTAAAACCATCACAGACCACGACATCGGTCGTTCCCTTGAAGATGTCATCGCCCTCAATATAACCGTAGTAATTGAGATTGCTCGCCTGCAACAGTTCGCCAGCCCGCCTGGTCAGTTCGTTGCCCTTGATCTCTTCGGTTCCGACATTGAGCAAACCCACTGTCGGGCGCTCATTATGATCGAGCGCCGAAGCCAACATCGCCCCCATGATCCCAAACTCAAACAGGTGTTCGGGAGTGCAATCGACATTGCCCCCCAAATCGAGGGCATAAATATGCCCCTTGATCGTGGGCAACGCGAAACAGATTGCCGGACGGTTGATACCGGGAAGCGTCTTGAGCGCAAAACGGGAAATCATCACCAGCGCACCAGTATTGCCCGCCGACACCGCAGCCTGGGCCTCGCCGTGTTTGACTAGATGAATCGCCTCGCGCATCGAGGAATTTTTCTTGGAACGCACGCTCGCAGGCGGCTCGTCCATACCAACCACCTGGGTAGCATTGTAGATGCGCAACCGCGATTTCAGCCCGGCTGGAGCCTTTTCCACCAGTGGGGACAACTCCTCCTCGCGCCCGACGAGAACCGTCTCAGCATTGGGATGTTTGCTCAAAAAAGCCAACGACCCCGGCACAGTAACAACCGGCCCGTGGTCACCCCCCATGCAATCCACTGCAATGGTGATTTTCATCGCTCCCCCTGCATGACAAACTGGGACGAAAAAAACGGCGAGGGCATCTACGCGCCTGCGCCGATTTTCCGGATATCCGGACGCAAGACTCAGTCGTCTTTGCCTTTTGTCACCTTCCTGCCACGATAAAAACCATTCGGGCTGATGTGATGCCGCAGATGAACCTCTCCCGAGGTCGGCTCAACAGCCAATGCTGGTGCGCTCAGAAAGTCATGAGAGCGATGCATGCCACGCTTGGACGGTGACTTTTTGTTCTGTTGGACAGCCATGAAATACTCCTGAATTATAAAATTCCCTTGCTCCGCAAGTGTACAAGCGTAGCAAAAGGTGATTGACCACATACGCCGCCATTTGTTCCCGCCGCCTCCGGCATCCCGCAATCCGCATGCCTGGGCGCTATCGGCAACGCAAGGATGATTTCATCCTCGACCAGCGACAATATGTTGAACTCGCCACTGCCATCGATCTCAAGCGCATCAACCTCGTCGTTCTCCAGATCGTCCTCGGGCAAATCCTGTCCGGCACGAACCGGCAATAAGGCCGTCTCGATTGCCAAACCCCAATCCAGCCCGCCGAGGCAGCGCTGACAACACAACACCAACCTGCCACGCACAACGAGGCCGAGCCTGGGTTTGCCTTCGGCATCGAGACTGCCGGAAAGCTGCCAGCACACCACGCCTTCGTCAGCGGCGAGTTGATCCGTAAGCCGGTCGAAGCGCGCTACCGGCACTTCGCCTTCAAGCAGACCGCCCCCGGCGGCAAACTTAAAAATGTCAGCGATCCGGCAAACGCCTGTCTCAGCGATGTCTTGTTCGAACATAAGCTGGTAATAGTATTATTCTTTTCCCCCGCTGTCAAAATTCCCCCATCCGCGCCGGTATGAATGCACACGCCCTGCCCTGCCTCATCCTCGCCTCGACATCCATCTATCGCCGCCAGTTGCTCGAACGTTTCGGGCTGCCTTTTGAAACATCCAGCCCGCAAACCGATGAAACCCGCCTGCCCGGTGAGGCGCCCGAACACCTCGCCCAACGGCTGGCGCTCGCCAAGGCGCGCGACATCTCCCGACTACGCCCTGGCGCACTCGTCATCGGCAGCGACCAGACAGCCGCCCTTGGCGTAGAGATTTTCGGCAAACCCGGCGCCATCGAAAACGCGGTTGCCCAACTACAACGTATGAGCGGACAGGAAGTGCTCTTCCATACCGCCGTCGCCCTCATCGACGGGCGCAACGGATTTGAGCAATGCGAAAGCATCCTCACACGGGTGCGTTTCCGCTCGCTTGACGAGTCTGAGATCCGCCGCTACCTCGAACACGAACCGGCGCTCGACTGCGCGGGCAGCGCCAAGTGCGAAGGATTGGGCATCACGCTGCTCGACGCGCTCTCGGGCGACGACCCCACCGCCCTCATCGGATTGCCCCTGATCGCGCTTGCCCGCATGCTCCGCACGGCAGGCGTGGAATTGCCATGAGCGCACCCGGCACGGGCGCGCTCGTGCTCATCCCCACCAGCCTGGGTGATGCCCCCTGGACGGATTTCCTCCCCGCCGCCGCGCAGTCCCGCGCCGCCGATATCCGTCATTTCGTGGTCGAAAACGCCCGCACCGCCCGCGCCCACCTGAAGCGCATCGAATTCCCCGGCACGCTGCGTGACACCGACATCCGTGAATTACCTGCCGAAGGCGGCGACCATGTGCTGGATGCTCTGCTCGCCCCGGCACTCAACGGCGAAAGCGTCGGCCTGATGTCGGACGCCGGCTGCCCGGCTGTCGCCGACCCCGGCGCACGGCTCGTCGCCCGCGCCCATGCCCTTGGCGTGCGCGTTGTCCCACTGGTCGGCCCATCGTCCATCCTGCTCGGCCTGATGGGTTCCGGCCTCAGCGGCCAGAACTTTACCTTCCACGGCTACCTGCCGTCCGCAATGGATGCCCGTGACCGCCGTTTGCGTACGCTTGAAGACGAGTCCCGGCGGCTCACCCGCACGCAAATTTTTATCGAAACGCCCTATCGCAACGAACACTTGTTCGCCGCCCTGCTCCGCGTGTGCCAACCGTCCACTCACCTATGTGTTGCACGCGAACTAGCCACCGCCAACGAATACCTGCGCACCCTCACAATAGCCAACTGGCGCAAAATTCCGCCACCCATGCTTGGCAAACGTCCGGCGCTTTTTTTGCTGCTGGCTGATTCTTCTTAGTGCGCATCGGCCATGGCAAAATCATCGGCAAACACACTCAAATGCGGATAATCACAGGGGCCTTTCGGCCCCCATGCAAGGAAGTTCCACGTTGCGTTACTGCAATTACGGCTTCCGGCGGCGGGTCACGAAGCCAATCATGCCGAAGCCAGCCAGCAGCATGGCGTAGGTTTCCGGTTCGGGAACTGCCATGGCATTCGGCGGAAGAGGCAGAGGGATATTCTGCTTTGTGTTTCCGATGTTATATACATTGATCAGAATATCATTCCAGTCCCATTGCCCGTAATTTTCATATTTACCGTGGGCGTAATCTTCGAAGCCAATGACTGCTCCATTACCGAAAAATGCAACACTTTCCCCATAGAGGTTGTAGGCACCATAGAAAGGTTGCCCCCCTATCCCGATGCTGAAATACTCTATTCCTGTCTTTTCGTTGACCCACTTGAAGACCACTTCAGCAGCACCTTGGCTAAAGTCATACGTATAAAGAGTATTATCGGTGGACATCAGGCAATCAGAGCAGCCCACAATGGTGCCTTTAGTGCCATTCGTACCCACGCTTCTGAAGAGCAGCGCCCAGTCATCGACAAAATTTCCATCTACGTCAAGCGTAGCGATATACAACTGCGTGGTATACACAGAAGAAGAGTTTGAATTATATAGTATCTGAACGCCCTTACTCGGATCCTGGATGTAAAGACCTCCTGGTATCCCTTGTTTCACGTAGTCCTGCGGGTCGAGACCCGCTCCCGGCGCCGCCGCCGCCGGCATGGTACACATGACACCCAGAGCCAGAAGTGAAACGGAAAGCATTTTGTTCATGATCAATTCTCCTTGGGGATGAAACTGTTGTAGTAATTCTACCTACGAGCAAACACTTTACAAGAAGGCAGTACTCGTATCTTGCAATAACCGTGCCTGAACTATACAGTATTGATTATTTAAAACATATCGATATTGGATAAATCAAAATGTAAAGAATATCGACACACATCGAACACTTATTTGATAAAACATTTCGGAAAATACTATGTGACTCACAAAGGAATTCGACTGATTTATTGAGGTAATTACGTATATATGAAAATTTTTATTTGAATGTGTGACAAAATACCGCCTCTCAGATATTCTACCGTCCGTTGGGGCTTGACGGTTCTCAAATTTCCTGAATGTATTTCACCCGTTTCGACCGTGAGCATGAAAAAATATTAAATCAGCAATTAATTACAATATATAGCAACGCGTAATCTTTTATTTAATTATCGGGTTATTAACCCGGCAACCTTTGTTTTCACATTTAATCCATTAAAAATCAACGAATTACATCAAATATTCATCGTCTATTTGATTGCCGGTTTAATAAGCATGGCCTGTCCGTACCGGCAAGAGCCATCTGGCCCAGGCGCTCGGGCACGCCGCTGTGCGCCAGGGGGCCGCGCCTTCCACTCCTGTGCCAGCCTGGGCTCCTCCCTGAACGCCGCACAGACCACGGGAGCCTGCGAACGAAAGGGGATTATTGAAGTTTCGCTGACAGTCAGAGGCCGGTTACCGAAGGTGCCGGGGAATTTTTGAACATCCTGCTAAAGACGTAATCAGTCGCAAACCCATACCATTACTGGCGTTTCCGTCCTTTTGGCGACCGGGCCGATAATTCTTACGTCATGACTTCCTCAGCAGAAACCACAATACCCATCTGCTGATTCTCCTTTAGACATACAAACGTCTTTTGCCACGAATCACGGATATCACGCATGGGAAACCACACGGACGTGTGAAGTGTTGAAGGTGAATGTAGTAACGGAGTTGGTAGAATTCACGACTTTTCGTTAAGGAGTGATTGGGGTGGAACAAGTAACTGTCAGACAAGTGATAGATGCCGAAAACGGGTTGATTGACGACTATGCAGTTGTTGAAAGAGTGATAAGAATGTTACATGGTAAGGCGCAGGATCATGCCAAATCTTTCTGGCTTTTTGGGATACTCGCCGCTGCTATCTGGTTCTTCTTTAGTTTATGGTGGGCGTCAATACCCCCAATTTTTCTCGCAGCGTTGTCCGCCAGACAAAGCATCTCATGCACGCTTATATGGGGAAAGATTGCGAAAATTTATGGGTATTCTGTAGATGAGGTACAGTCTACCTTGGCAACCGTCCGAGCGAGGTCGTCTTATAATAGGTGGTTTTTTTGGAAATAAAGGCGCCTCGAAAAACTCCCTTGTTTCGTGGGGTCAGAAAAATTTCCCTTTGATTTCATTGGAAAAACTTCTGCTCTTTTAGCGAAACTCGGTGTTTTCCGAGGTACCCAGAAGGTTGTACTCAATGTGCTGGACAAGTTGGCGTTCCGAGTGGATCGAATAGAGCGTCTGGATCAGGCTTGCACGCAGCAGCCGCTCCCGGGGGATGCCCGGACGACCATTGCGCGCATAGAGTTTGTCAAAGGTTTCGTGCATCGAACCCAGAATGCCATCGACCAAAAGGCGCAGCTTGGCGCAATGGATAGTTTGCCGCTATCCGCTCTTCCAGCGTCCAGTAGCTGAATAGCGTGTCCTGCGTTGTGTCGGGCCTTCTCATCTTCTTTCGCCTACTTGGGCATCAGGTTTTAATTATACCATAAGCATTTCCTGAATAGGGTTTCTGAGCATCCTGCCAGCCGGTTTGGCCTTTACAGCCCGGGCGTGTCCTCCTGCTCCGTGTTCTCCCCTGGAAACAACAGAGAAAAAACGTCCTCCAGCTTTTCGTGAACGTCCTGCACAGCAGCGCCGAGTTTTTCCTGGTGAGACGGTTCCTCTTCGAAAGCCTTGGGCACGCTGCCCACCAAGCCGCGCATCTTCTTTTCGGATTCGTCAATACGAGCCTTCCATTTTTCGCGGTACATCGCATCGGGTGTACCCAGCAACTCTTGCATGCCATGCTTGTATTGATGGATGAACGAGTTTAGCGCCCGGTCGAGCCTGCGCATGTTATTCCGGGCATCAGGGTTGGTTTTTACGGTTTCCATGAATCTGTTGCCAAAATCGGCCAATTCCCCGTCGGGACTCATCTGCTCCACAGCCTTGTCGACGGAAATGCCTTTGTCATGTGCGATGGCTTCAATCTGTTTCCCGATCCCTTCGAAGCTGCTCGTTTGCCATAGCCACTTCAGCTTTTGCCGATAATCATCCACCGCACGCTCAGTCCGCGTGACGCGGTAATCCGAGCAGACCCGCATCAGCAGGCCATATTCATTTCTCTCATTGCCCTTCAGCCGTGCGGTCAACTCATGCGTCGGCACAGGCGAAATATGCCCTGCAAAATTCAGTCCATCATATGCTAATAGGGTAGAAACGTCCATGTTGGCCGGGGTAGCCTTCCCCTGCAGTACCGCGTTCAACTGCGCCAGATCCTGCGAGTTTATGCGGGGTTTCCCATCGGAACGGGCCAAAATGTTGTCTACTGCGCTGCCAAGCGCGGCAGCCACAAGAAGTTTCTCATCCTCGGCCTTATCGAAATCGGATCCGGCATGCGATGCCAAAGTGTCCTTGACGGTTTGTTTTTTGTCAGCCATAGCTCCACCTTTTGGTTGTGAAAAGGCATTTGCCACACAGGTAATGTGGCAAACATCTATTCTTGCAAAAAAAAGGAAGGCTGTATTCGTTTTTTCTCTACTGAACCGCACTATTGACAGACCTGCCCATCGCATTGGCCGCCGCCCCCTGGGTAGGCTGTTGCTGGTTTTTCAGCTTGAGTGACAGGTAAAGCGCCATCAACGCTTCTATTTTTTCCTGCTTCTGCTGGATGCTGTAAGCAATGAAGTTCCGCGCCCCAATCGCACGGAGGTAGTCCACGTAGAGCGCACGCGTGGAGATGACCAACAGGTTTTCCTGCCAAGTCGAATCAGCGAGCCGGCGCTGCGATTCGGTCAAAACCATTTCGAGCGGCGAAATACTGTCGTAATCACCCGTCGGCGGCGATGGCAGCGCCCCAAAGCTGTCCGTGTCCGCCAGCCATTTCTCTGGCGTTTTGCCAGCAGCAGCAGCCTGCACGGCATCCGCATTGGCAGCAGCGACTTGTGCATCGTCATGCTCTACGTTGGGCTGGGCGCCGCCTGGCGGCACGTTGCCGAACAGCACCTGGTGCTGCCCTTTCGTGTTGTCTGTCAAATATGGGTACAGCCCGTCATTCTGTATCTTGAATGTGTCGCAAAAAAACGGGGAAGGATCTGTCCGAAACCCCACGCCCGGCTTGTTATTTGTCAACGCGTTGGGCAGTTGCCCGGGGTTGAACGCTCCTTTGTACAGGGACGCCCGCTCGGGGAAATTCACCGCGCGCTGCCCGCTCGCCGTTGGCCTGGCATAGACAAAGTGCAGGTGAACCTGCGACACCCCCGTCTTGCCTGAAATCCCGATCTGCTGCCCAGCCTTGATCCTGGCGCCGGGCTGTACCTTAGAGTCGAACGAATCGAGGTGGTAATACTCCATGATCGAGCCGTCATCGCGTCGGGCACGGATCGTGTTGCCCGCACCTTTGAGGAACTGGGCAAGGGTCACGGTCGCGTCCGCCGTTGCGTAGACGGGCGCATTCTTGCCGCCCGTCGAAAAATCCAGCCCGTCGTGCGTGTGCGGCACGGGATTGCCACCATGGTTGGCCGCGCCCCCCGGTCGGTTCTTGCCAAAACGGCCCGACACCGGCAGGAAATTACTCACCTGGCCAACCGGGGCGAGCATGCATGCATCGTCAGCCCGCGCCTCTCCCGTCGGCCACAGGCACGCCAGGAACGTCAAAAGGGAGGTTTTCAGGCATCTGTTCACTGGACTCCTGGGGTTACCGCCCTCGACATGGCGTTGCCCGCGTCCTGCCGCGCAGCACCCTCCTGCGCTCTGCGCGCTTCCAGCGCAACGAGCGCTGCCAGCATAGCCTCCTGCTTGTCCAACGCCTCCAGTTTCTTGCCAGCGACGGCCAAACGCAACGCCTCAACCTTCAACAACTCCACCATCACGCCGCGCTCAACCTGTTTAGCCATGGCATTTGACCAATTATCGTACTCGATCGAACCGCCGGCATAACGGTTGACTTCGTTTTGGAAAAGCATCGAAAGCGGCAGGTCAGTGCCGGAATGCGACCCCTCGACGCCGGAATTGAACAACTGGACATCTTTCAGCGCAACGATGGCGGGCGAAACGATGGCGTCCTTGCTACCCTTTGCCATGGCATAGGTAGTAGCCGCAGCATGCGTCCCTGCGCCCTCGGGCACAGGAGAATCTGTCATCCCTACGACATTGTTGATGTAGGCGCTCTTTGCTTTGTACAGGTCTTCAGCGCCCATGGCAGGATTAAAGAGCGTACCGGCGTTCAGGGACGCCCCCGGTAGTGTCCCCACGGCCTTGCACAAACCTGCATCGACCTGGTCTTGCGTACAGAAAGGCTGGTGCGCCTCCACCAGCTTCTCACGGCTTTGGGCGCCGTCCATATACACACCGGGCGCCGCATAGACTTCCGCAGCAATGCGGCCGCGAACCTCGCGGGCCATATCGGCATCGCGTCCGGCAATGACTTTGCGCTGGGCGTAGATCCGGCATGGGTCGACGCCCTGGCCGTATTCAGAGCCATGATTGAGGCGCACAGCCTTCTGGCGAGCGGCCGTCCGAATCACCCCCATCCCGGATGCGATCTGCTGAGACTGCACACGCGAACTGTTGCCTATCTGGTTTGCGGCCACGGCTTTTTGCTTGGTCAGCACGGCAATGGCCGACAGGACACGTTCACTGTGAAACTCCAATTGTGCGGAGAGCACGCCATCTACTGCCATGATCTGCGCAGCAAGAGATTCGGCTACCAACTTGATTTTTGGCGTCACTGTCTCATCGAGGAAGTCCGGGCAGAAATAGGCATAGGCGCTCGATGACGTGATGAGCGCTGTGGCAACGACCGTAGCTTGCAACCGGCGTGTGGCATAAAAACGTATCGAGGTGCGCAAGGCGCACCACAAGAGCCACCCTGCTGACAGGGAGAGGCCAAAAACCATCAAGGTGGTCAACACAGTATCTGCCATCGGCTTGCCTATTTAATTGCACCGGTCGCAGCGTTGGAGCCGGCCGTATTGTGCAGGTTGTCAAGTTCTGACCGCATCGCGTCAGAGGCGGAAATCAGGAGGTTGGCGTAAAGCACGTTTGACCGGTAAAGGTTCTTCAATTCCTCGTATTCCATCCATGCCGAAAGCCCCGCCATCTTTGCCGCCTCGACCGTCAGGCCCCTTTGCGACTGCACGGCCATCGCATCCGACCAGTCTTGCGCGTCTTTGCCACCAAAATATTGGTTTACGCGCAGTTTCAGGAGTTCATTCGGGCTTGTTATCGCGCCATTGGGCATTCGGACGTTTTGGGTATTTTTAGCGTCGATGACCGCGAGACTGTATGCCGCCGCGCTACGCATAGCATCCAGCCTGTTTTGCGAAATCAGGTAATTCTGCCCGTCGGGCGCACTGCCAGCCTTTGGCTGCACGCTTGGGTTGGGGGTACCGACAACGTGTTGGATGTAGGCGGTGCGAGCCGTTGCCTGAAGCGAATCGGCCGGGGCTGGCTCAAATAGCAGAGCGGCATTCACGTCGCCCCCAGGCAAGGCGCTTTCGGTACACAGCCCCTTGTCAGCCTCGGCCTTCGTGCAAAACTTCTGGCGGTGGAGGCTAAGGCGCTGGAGCATTGCCCGGGACACGTCTTTTGCCAGACGGCCGGGTGCGACATCCAGGCTGGCGACCTTCGCGCGGGCACGGGCCGCCAGATCCGCATAGGCTTTTGTCATCGCCTTGTTTTTGTACATCGTCCCGCAGAGGTCGTACCCTTGCCCCAGGCGCGGCGCAAAGCTGGAGACGGCGTTGAGCAATTCGGTATTTTCCTGCTGCGCCTTTGCAGAGGCGAGGGCCATCATGCCCGCTTGACGGTGCGCCTCGGCAACAACGTTACCGCTTATGGCCTCCTGTGCCGTGGCAACTGCAATCGCGCTGATGATCTGTTCAAACTTGTTTTGCATACCGTCGGAAAACGTGGTGCCGAATTGCGAGATGGATTTCGATACAAATTTTTGCAGTCCCTGAAGCCAAAAGTTCATGAGCGCTTCGGCAGGGCCACTGGGGCGAGTAGCCGCCCGTACCCCGCTTACGGCCAGAAAGGTTGCGACGATTGCTACTGCAAGTTTTGTGCGGCTTGACATATTCATCTCATTGCCCCGACAGGAAAGGTTGGCGGCGGTCAACAGCTTGCCCTACGATGGAATGCGCAACCATGGCCCCTGCTGCCGCAAAACTGAAATGGTTGACCTGTGCAGCCACGCAGTCCGCCGACTCGCAGTCGATGCCCGCTTCCGCCCGCGCGTCGATGAGCGAGGCCGCGTAATCGTAGGCGGCAAGCTCCGCCTCCGGCGCAAGCGTTAATTCCATGAAGGCTCCTGCGTAATTGGTATCCCACCCCTGCATACCGTCCGCTGTGAGCTGGCACATCCCCTGCTTGGCCTCGGACACCGTGCAGTAATGCGCGTGGTGGTTTTTCAGCCAGTTGCTCTGAGCCTCTATCCTGGAGCTTACGCGGCCTGCGGCATAGCTCGTCATCAGTTTGCGGTGATCCACGTCGCGCTGTGCCTGCGCCTCGACGTGGATAGCGTTGTGCCGCTGGATAGTGCATCTGGCGGAACTGGGCTGGCCGGTTACCGGGCTGTAGTCAATAGCAACGCGGTAGGCTTTTTCCCCTATCTCAATGGCGTCCATCGCGTTCTTTAGCTGCTGTTTCGCCACCCGCTCGGAATTCCCCATCAGGTTCGCGGAAAGGGCGGTCTGCTTCACGTTGACGGCCCACGCGCTCATCTCCCGCTCAGTCTCTTTCAAGAACTGCACCACACTCGCCCAACTGAACGCCTGAACGGGCAATGGCGCAAAGGCCAGCACGGCAGCCGGCACAAACAAGAATTTCCTTCGCATTTTCAACCCTCTCAGTCAAAAAGGTTTTTCAGCTTATCCAGGTAAGAGTCCCCGCTCGATGCCGGAGCCGTGTTCTGGTTAGGTGCCGTGTTCTGGTTAGGCGTCACGCCGGACGGCGAAAAGCTATTGTAGGGGGCATTCCGCGAGGTTTCATTCAGTTGGGCGCCCAGGTTTTGAAGCGCGGATTGCGTGCTGTTGACACTGTTCTGGAGGTTGTTCACCTGCTGCTGCTGCTGCGCGCATGATTCGCCTCTGCCCAGGCACATATTAAGTTGCCGCTGCGCGTTACTGAGTTGCGTGTTCTGGTTGTATAGCTGGTCTGTAAGGCTGGTCTGCTGGTTGAAGATGTTGTTGACCGAGTTGGAGGACTGGCTGATGCTGTTGCCGAAGTTGCCCGACCCGTTGTCCGTCCCCGCTTCGCCGGTGTTGAAAGTGGCTTGCAGGGCACTGAAACCCGAGCCCAGCGTGTAGGTCTGTTGGGATGGCGGCATATGGAACATGTTGCCCAGTTGCGGGTCGATTTCGCTCATGGCGCCAGAAATGATTCCCCCGTCGACCATGCCATTTACCTGGCCTATCGCAGTGTTGATTGGCTCCGCCACCATGTTGGAGATCTGATCGGCAGCCGTGCAGACCCGCTGCTGGATATATTGTTGAACCGCGTTATGAACCGAACTCATGATCGAAGCAAGGGACGGGATCGCAGGAGACAGATCCCAGAGTTGCGATATGGAGCTAAAACACTGGTTGGAAATATCGAACAGTTTCTCTGTCCGAGGCTGCGGCCAAGCCATCAATTGATGGATTGTTTGCGCTTCCTTCATGCTCTTTTGTAATTTTTCGCAATCTTGTTGCATATTTTCGTCGGATATCAACGCCTGATTTGAAATCAGGATGCTGGTATCGGCAGTGTTGCTGATATTGCTCTGCGGTAGCAACGGGCCGCCAACGCCGAAATAATTCTGTGCCGTAACCATCCCGACTGAACCAACCAGCACACCGCCAATGATGCCGACGAGAACGTTAGGTTTTGTATGCAACATACCTTTCAGCCGGTACCGGAAGTCAGTCATTATCCGTAGCTCCTCATGATTTTCACGATATTGTCCATGGCCTGCGGGGAAAATATCCGCGCCAGTGCCTCGTTCTTTGCCAAGGTGACAAGGCGCTGCCTGACGGTATTCAACGCTACCCCGTCGCCCCCGCTTTCGATCAAGCCCATCAAACGGCTCATGAATGCCGGGTTATGTTGCGCAACATAGCGCAGCAGGTAAATGCAGCGCGATGTCGTCAGATATGCAACCAAATCCATGAAAGGGCCTGCCGCCTGATCAAGTACCGGCAGCCCCCGTTCGACCGCCTGCCCGACGCCGGCCAAAAATACCCGGATATGCATCCCTTCTTCTGGCGTGGCGTTGCCCTCATCGTAATCGGCCGCCCACCTGTCGGCCGCATCCATCCCAAAAAGCGCCGCCAGCAGGCAAGCCGACCCTCTCTGCGCGAAATGCGCCTGCACTGCGAACGCCCTCAAATCAAACTCGCCATGCGTTGCCACCCCGCATCCCTGCCTTGCCTGTGCTGCGACCATTGCCCTTCACTCCCGGCGCCAAAACTCCGCGCAAAAAAATCATTTTTGTGAATAATACCAGAAAATGTGGTGTCACACAATTCTGCACTCCCCGGCGCTTAGCAAGCCCGTCTGGCAGTCGGTGCGCTGATGGCATCGGCCCGGCCCGAGTCCGCGCAGGCTGCGCAAAGGTACTGAAGGTCGAGATAGCCCGTGCGATTTCTGTATAATTATTCTTATATAGACACCTTGAAAAAGGAACGCATTATGAACATCACAGCGGATGATCCAACAAATCGGTATGCGCTTGCGCGCGAGGCCATCGATCGAGAGCGGGCACACCTGGAAACCGAGCGCCTTCAAGAGGAAGAAAGGGAAGTGCCAAGCCATGCGCTTTTGAAATATCTCGATACCCAGATGAACGCCCTGCTCGCTTTATGGGAAAAATTATCCCTTGAAGATACGGCAGCGATGGATTCAATCCTGAACGGGATAGCCATTGCCCAGCTTATCATTCAAACGCCTGAATTCACGAATGTCAAACCACGCACTTTTTATAAATCGGACAATCCAATAATGCGGTTTGTGGTTGCACGCGAAGACATCAATCGTGAACGTGCACGCTTGTCAGTTGAGTCCCTCCAGGAGCAGAAAAAAGAAATGCTGTGCCCTGTACTTATAGAATTTTTTAATGTCCAAATAACTGCTTTGCTTTCATTGTGGACATGCCTCCCTTCTAAAGACACAGCGGCGGTTGATTTAATCTTAAACAGACCAACCGTTACCCGACATGTTATACAAGCGCAGGAACTAGTGAATGACTAACTACGCACCGCTTACCGATGAAGAAATAACTATACTCGCACGGGAATATTACAACCGTTTCGGGGCAGTTACAGAAGAGCAAGAAACGCCGACAATAATGCTCATTGGCGGGCAACCGGGCGCGGGAAAATCATTTGCGGTTAATGCCGTAACGCCAAACTTGTTTCAAAAGGGCGGTGTTATATATATTGACGCTGACGCATTTCATGATGACATCAAAGACTCAAAAAATGAACAATATACGGCTACCGAAACACACACTGATTGCAAGAAAATTGCCATGCTTGTGCGGGATTATGCTTTTGAGAACAAACGAAATATTCTTGAAGAAGGGCTTTTCCGACATCACGACTCATTATCCAGCATTGTCGAACGTGCCCATCAAACAGGCTATAAATGCGAAATTATCGTCATGGCGGTTTCACGCGAACAAAGCCGGCTGAGCGTACTGGAGCGCCGCGAAATTTTCCGCGATACCTACGGATACTTGCGCGACATACCAGAAAACAAACAGGATATGGCATACGAAGGATTCATAGAAAACATTCTGAAAGACGCAAACAAGCTGGACAGGTTGCGTGTAATGAACCGCGCGTGCGAGTTGCTTTACGACAGCGCCGGGGACGGCCTGTACAAGGACATCATCGAAGCGCTGGAAAAAGGCCAGAGACTCACCGATGAACACGTTGCTACCCTTACGCACCAATGGGAGGCATTACAAAATATCTGTGCGGGAAAGGGTATCCCCAGTGACGAACTTACCCGTGTAGACGAAGGCATCATGTTGTTCAGGAGGTATCAGAGTTCGGAGCGGCACCGGCACGGCATGCGTACCCTGGAACAAAACTACCAGGCACTGGCCGCAGATGCGCGCTACGGCAGCCACGCTGAAACCGAACTGAGGAAAGCAGCTTTCTACCGGGGCGTGCTTGAGAAAAAACAGGCTTTCGAAGGCAAAACACCAAACTTACATGGCATTGACACAATCCTTATGGATCGGGAAACGCTATACGGGCTGCCCGATATTGACGAGATCGAGAGCTTGAAACCTGCGCCTTTTGCGCCGACCGTGCTGTCCTCTGAGCAATACTGGCAACAGCGCCATGCGGTCGCACGCGAGGCCGCCAATGCTATGCGGGAAGCATTCTGGGGCGCAAGCGAGAACCTGATCGTCCTTCGCGCACAGATTGAGTCCTGCGCGGCCGAGCGGGGCCTGGAACCAGTAACGGCGCTGGATAACGTCTTCTGTGGCGACGACCCTGCTTTTGCCGATGCCCTGCGCGCCGCACGGGCAACACCAGAAGCGCATGGCAAGGCAGAGATGCTATCCCGCGCCCTGAAGCGCCTCGCGCGGCTGGAAGAAACCGATGCCACCCCGAAAAAACAGTCTCCCAGCCCCACTCCCACCCCATGAAAGCCCGCGTAGTACGAGATACGATTCAACCGCAAGAACCTATGCTTGCTTAGCCAGAGGTAAAAATGACACACCAGAGTGAAAAAATTATGAAAGCGGCCAGCATTGCTGAATATGCCCATGAAGCACAGTTCCGCAAGGGATCAAATATGCCCTATATTATTCACCCAACGGCAGTTGCTAAAATTGTCAGCCAGTATTCAGACAATGAAAATGCAGTGGCAGCAGCTTATTTACATGATGTTTTAGAGGATGTGCCAAGTGACAAATATTCCGAAGCACAAATGGCAATCGATTTTGGCAAACGAATTGTGGAAATTGTTAAAGCTGTATCAGAAAATAAACGAGCCGGTGAACAGGAAAAGCCTTGGGCAAAACGAAAGCAATATTATATTGAGCATTTGATAGCATTAAAGGATGCAGATGCTTTATTAGTTTCTGCGGCTGATAAAATTCACAACTTATCTTCCATGCTTAGCGATTATAAAAACAAGGGAGATAAATTATGGGGTATTTTCAACGCACCCAAAGAGAAACAACTTGCGTACTACAAGGCATTGAATGCAATATTTCAAAATAAAAACATTCCCCAAGAAATGAAACACGACTTCAACCAAAAGGTTGAACAGCTTGAAATAATCATTACAGGTAAAAATTCGGCCATCCGTATTTGAGCATGTTTGAGCCAACGAAGAAAGCCCGTAGGAATGAAATGAACGGCTACCCCGCACGGGATAACCTTTATGCAATACAGAACCCAGTTCTTGCCTGAGCCACAGAGCAATATACCCTTCGATAGTGGAAATTCAAGCCAGCCCTGATCTCAAAAGGATTAAGGTATCTGCCCATCCGCAGGGACGACGGCTTATTAACCCGGCAACCTTTGTTTTCACATTTAATCCATTAAAAATCAACGAATTACATCAAATATTCATCGTCTATTTGCTTGCCGGTTTAATAACAGGATGCTCAAAAACTATTTTTCCAGGTGCCAGAGTCCACAAGACAGGTCAAAATCAGTCCGAAAAGCAGCTTTACAAGGTAGTTTTCGGTCATTTTTGGCCTTGTAGACATGGGTTTCTCCAGTGCTTCAGACTTTTTGAGCATCCTGTTAACAGTCCGTTGCGCGCTAATTCAGATCAATGGCCTATGCCGACAGGCTGTGCACGGCATATGGGCGTTTGCTGCTGGACATCATTGTCAATTTGCATATAAACCTCAAAAAATGCGCTATACGGCAAGCTTGCGGACGCAGCACTTTTTGCTTGCGTGCGCCACAATTTCAACGTCCCGGCACCATACCGCTCAGCACATCAAAAGAAACCCATTCACCCGCCACCGGCCATGCCCCGCACCCTTTATCTCGTCGCCTATGACATCTGCAACCCAAAGCGGCTCGCGCGCGTGTGCCGATACTTCAAGAGTTGGCGCGTGGCCGGACAGAAATCCGTGCCGGAAATCTGGATCACTCCTGCAGAGTTGCAAGCCATTCGCGCCGACCTCGGCCAACTGATCGACCTTGACAGCGACCGCATACAAATCATCGCACTGGATCCGCGTATGACACCCAACTGCCTGGGCCAAGCCGCCACCTTCGGCTCCCACAGCTTCAGCATCACCTGAAAAACATATCAAAACCGGCCAAGGAAGAATTGCCATGACCAGTCTCTTTGTAGATCGCCGCGACGTTCACATGCAGTTCGATGCCGGTGCCCTGATTTTCCGCGAAAACGGCGAGCGCGTAGGCTGCGTGCCGCTGGCACCCATTACGCGCGTCTTTCTGCGCGGCAACGTCACCCTGGAAGCCAGCCTGCTGGGCAAACTCGGGGAAAACGGTGTGGGCGTAGTCATCCTCACCGGACGGTTGGGCAAACCCAGCCTGATGCTGGCCCGCCCCCACAACGACGCATGCCGCCGTGTCGCGCAAACCCGGTTCAGCCTGAATGCGGAGTTATGTCTGCTGTTTGCTCAACAGATCATTCACACCAAGCTACAGCGCCAGTGCGAATGGTTTGAGCAACTGCGCGCCCACCACCTGCACGCCCGCTACGAACTCACCCACGCCATGCATTTGCTGCAAGAACATCAGAAAAAACTGGACAATGCCACCCAGCTTAGCAGCCTGCGCGGCATCGAAGGTTCGGCTGCCAGCGCTTACTTTGCAGGCTTGCGCGCCGTTGTGCCCGACAGCCTGCAATTCAAAGGCCGCAACCGTCGCCCGCCACGCGACCCATTCAACGCCCTGCTCTCCTTGACCTACACCCTGGCCAACGCTGAAGCAGCTATGGCCTTGCATGCTGCAGGGTTCGACCCCTACATCGGCTTTTACCACCAGATCAGCTTTGGCCGAGAATCGCTGGCCTGCGACCTGCTGGAAACTGTGCGTCCACTGGCCGACCGTTTCTGCCTGCAACTGGTCAACAAACAAATACTGACCAAAGTCCATTTCAGCCAAACCAGTTCCGGCTGTCTGCTAGGCAAAGCTGGCCGCGCCCGTTACTACAGTGCCTATGAGGAATACTCCGAACCGCTACGCCGCGCTATCCAGCACAGCGTGGACGAACTGGCGCAAACTATTGCCGCCCTTACCCCGGCCAGCCATCCGGGCGGTAACAACGAACATGACGACACCGCAACCGGTGAGCAATACCCATGACCGACTACATTATCTGTTATGATATTTGTCACCCCAAACGGCTCCTACGCATTCACCGCGTCCTTAGGAGCCGTGCGGTAGCATTGCAGTATTCGGTTTTCCTGTTCAGCGGCACGTCGCTCCAATTGCAGCGCTGCCTGGACGAGCTCGAAAACCTGATGGACAAGCGAAGCGACGACATCCGTGCCTACCCCCTGCCCCAGCGCGGGCTGCGCCTTCGCCTGGGCAGATCTCTGTTGCCCAGCGGCATCCAATGGAGCGGCCTGCCCCTGCCCTGGCAGGATGCCCCTCCATGAACCAAACCGGCCAGCCCGGTAATGCTAAAATAGCATACGCCTTATCTGAAACCACCATAACTGTCATCCAAGGAGACATCTCGATGCCGATCGGAAAACCCTATAAACCAACACGCAAGTTGTTGTCAATGAACGGTTTTTTTGATACTCGCAGATTCAAACCAGCCCTGATTTCAAAGGGATTAAGACATTGGACTTTTGACAGCCACATTTGTAATGTCCGGATTCAAACCAGCCCTGATTTCAAAGGGATTAAGACCCTGGGCCATCGACGGTAGCGACTGCGCGCCACTGATTCAAACCAGCCCTGATTTCAAAGGGATTAAGACCAACCAGCTCAGAAAGTCATCGTGTGTAATTTGATTCAAACCAGCCCTGATTTCAAAGGGATTAAGACGAAGGACGCCCTGCCGATGCATGTCTGTCACTTGGATTCAAACCAGCCCTGATTTCAAAGGGATTAAGACGGCCGGGTGGTGAAAGTGATTAAATCCACTCGATGATTCAAACCAGCCCTGATTTCAAAGGGATTAAGACTTTTACCGTTGGAACTCACACTAGTCGTCACGGGCACGGATTCAAACCAGCCCTGATTTCAAAGGGATTAAGACGCTGCACAACGAGCGAATGACTAATGTCGTACCAGTTGGGATTCAAACCAGCCCTGATTTCAAAGGGATTAAGACCCGCAAAGCGGCCAAGGCGGGAGAGCCGCGCCTGGATTCAAACCAGCCCTGATTTCAAAGGGATTAAGACGCTGCACAACGAGCGAATGACTAATGTCGTACCAGTGATTCAAACCAGCCCTGATTTCAAAGGGATTAAGACTCGCAATCACCATAGTAGCTGCGCATTGCGCGAGGATTCAAACCAGCCCTGATTTCAAAGGGATTAAGACCTCGGTTTGACCGATGAAGCAAATGTCATAACATTGATTCAAACCAGCCCTGATTTCAAAGGGATTAAGACCACCCCTCGGCATACTGCCTAAGCTGCTACTACTGATTCAAACCAGCCCTGATTTCAAAGGGATTAAGACGCCTGTTGGCGACCGCCTGGATATCGCACGTTTTGATTCAAACCAGCCCTGATTTCAAAGGGATTAAGACTAGCACCGTCCAACGTGAGCCTGTATGGAGTGTCGATTCAAACCAGCCCTGATTTCAAAGGGATTAAGACCTATCTAGGGGCTTGACTTTTAATTGACCTAGCGGATTCAAACCAGCCCTGATTTCAAAGGGATTAAGACAGGCAAGGGCTTCTTTCTATCTGCGAAGTATTTTGATTCAAACCAGCCCTGATTTCAAAGGGATTAAGACCCTTACTAAAATCTCTCGTCTAAGGAACCCCTGCATAACCCCAATACTGGATTGCTTCGCTTCGTTTGCAATGACAGTATTGGTTGAATCCATTGACCTTTCTGCTCAGTCATTGCGCGGATCAAAGCGACGAAGCAATCCA
>WREK01000019.1 GCA_009779355.1 Betaproteobacteria bacterium
ATAAATCCGGTTCCGAATGGACAGCGCCTACGGCGAGTTCCGCCGGATGTGAAGCCTGTGGAGAGGAAGGCTCTGGCTCCGGTCGAAAGACCGGAACGAAACCGGCCTCGACGAAGCAGGAAATCAGCAGCAGATTTGCTCAGAAATGAGTAGGTTTGCATAGGTATGACGGAACGGTACGGACAAGTGTAGCGGCTCGCGTTTCAAATTGCTCCGACCCGCTTTCAGTGGTTGCGGTATGTCCGTACCGATCCACTGTCCGCGGTTTAGTCCGCTCTCCAGCAGCAGGGCGATTGCATCCCGGCATCATAGTTGGCGGCAAACGTAGCCCGGAGTGAATCGTAGGGCGGCTAAGGCCGAAGGTCGCCATCCGCCGTTCGTAACCTTCTGACGCGAAGCGTCACAATTCCTTATTTCATCTTGCGATGCTCTCGCATTGGGCGATACAACCGTCGGAGGGCGTCGCTTCGCGGCTTGTCCGACACGCCATGCCGAGCATTAGCGAAAACGTCTCCCTCGGGGCTTGACCTTGGTAACAGTATCTATGGGATTGAGCAACCTGCTCGCGCAGAATCGGTGTGACAGTTTTGACCGACACAATCGCAACGTGGAGGGAAAGCAATATCAGTACATAACGCTCAATCGGCATACACCACTTCCACTGCCCCGGGCGGCAACCATTCGCGTAGGTTTTCGAGCAGGGCGTCATCGGGTTTCACCCGCCAGGAGTCTCCCAGGGCAAGCTCGCCTTCCACCTGGCCATTACGGACACTGACCTGCACGGGGCAGACGGCGGCACGGAAAGGTTCGAGCAAGGCGGATAAGCGGTTAATGGCCGCATCGGCAGTGCCATTCAACTCCCTGATGTCCAGCCGCAGGCGCAGGCCGCGTGCGAAGCGGGCGCGGGCTTCTGAAAGGTTCTGCAGGCGCTCGGCAATGATGCGCAGCCCACCGGAAAATTCGTCTTCGCTTGCCTTGCCTTCGATCAGCAGCACTTCATCGACAACGATCTTGTCGCGGCAGGCGTTGAGCGTTTCGTTGTACACGGTCACTTCACGCGGCATGGTCCCATCATCGAGCAGGATGAAAGCCATTTTCCCGCGTGCGCCCATCTTGTAGCGCACTTCCATCGCAATACCGGCCAGCATGACCGGGTCGCGCGAGGCGGTGAGATGGGAGAGTGGCTGACGAACGAAGCGGCGTACTTCGTCCTTGCAGGCGTTGAAGGGGTGGCCGGAGAAGAAAAACCCGATAGCCAGTTTTTCTTCTTTCAGCCGGTCACGTTCCGCCCAGGGGCGGGCAGCAATGAATTCGACCGCTGCGCCTGCCGCTTCCGGCAATGCATCGAACAGCCCGCCTTGCATCGCACTGGCGGCGGCCTGTTCGGCGGCATCCATCGCAAGGGCGACGGATGCCATCAATTGCGCGCGGTCACGGCCAGCATGACCGGCAAGCGCATCCATCGCGCCCGCACGGATCAAGGCTTCGATCACCCGGCGATTGACATGGCGACGGTCAACGCGCGCGCAGAAATCAAACAGGTCGCGAAACACCCCGCCCTGTTCGCGCGCGGCAAGGATGGCGCGCACGGCAGGCTCGCCCACACCCTTGACCGCCCCAAGCCCGTAACGGACGGTCTCGCGGTCAACCGGCACAAACCGGTAGACGGATGCGTTGACATCGGGGGACAGGATTTTCAGCCCGTTGCCGGTAGCGTCTTCAAAAAAGACTTTGATGGCATCCGTGTTGTCGAAATCGGACGACAGGGAGGCGGCCATGAAGGCGGCGCAGTGATGCGCCTTAAGCCAGGCGGTGTGATAGGTGACCACCGCGTAGGCAGCGCTGTGGGATTTGTTGAAACCGTACTCCGCAAACTTTGTCATCAAGTCGAAAAGCCGTTCGGCCAGCCTTGGGTCGTAGCCTTTCTGCTTCGCGCCTTCGGTGATGATGCTGCGATGCTTGGCCATTTCCTCGGGCTTTTTCTTGCCCATCGCCCGCCGCAGCATGTCGGCCCCGCCCAGGGTGTAGCCGCCAATGATCTGCGAGATTTGCATCACCTGTTCCTGATACACGATGATGCCGTAGGTCGGCTCCAGGCACGCCTTGAGATCGGGATGAAAGTAGTCAATGGTCTGCCGGCCTTTCTTGCGCAGGATGAAATCATCGACCATCCCGGAACCTAGTGGCCCCGGACGGTAAAGCGCGAGTACAGCGATGATGTCCTCGAAACGATCGGGGGCGAGCTTTTTCAGGAGTTTTTTCATGCCCTCCGATTCAACTTGGAAAATCGCCGTGGTATTGGCGTCTTTCAGAACCTGGTAAGCGCCGGGGTCGTTGAAATCCAGGCTCTCCAGATCGGGGCGGCTGCCTTCGAGACGCTCCACATAAGTGAGCGCAAGCTCGATGATGGTGAGGTTGCGTAGCCCAAGGAAGTCGAATTTCACGAGACCCACGGCTTCCACGTCATCCTTGTCGAACTGCGACACCGGCACGGCATCCACGCCATCGGCGATGTAGAGCGGGCAAAAATCGGCAAGCCTGCCCGGCGCAATCAATACGCCTCCCGCGTGCATACCAACGTTGCGCGTCAACCCTTCCAACGGTTCGGCCAGGCTCCATAGTTTTTGAATAGCCTCGCCATCACTGCTGTCCCGCATCATTTCGGTGATTTGCGGCTCCATCTCCAGCGCACGGGAAAGGGGAACCGGCTTGGGGCCTTCGTGCGGAATCAGCTTGGAGAGGCGGTCACACAGGCCGTAGGGCAAATCAAGAACGCGCCCAACATCGCGCACCACAGCCCTGGAAGCCATCGTACCGAAGGTGGCGATCTGGCTCACCGCTTCCTTGCCATAGCGCGTCCGCACGTATTCGATGACACGGTGGCGGTTGTCCTGGCAAAAGTCGATGTCGAAGTCGGGCATCGACACCCGTTCCGGATTCAGGAAACGCTCAAAGAGCAGCGCGTAGGCGAGCGGGTCGAGATCGGTGATACGCAGACTATAAGCGACGAGCGACCCCGCCCCCGAACCCCGCCCCGGCCCGACTGGCACGCCATTGTTCTTGGCCCACTGGATGAAGTCGGCCACAATCAGGAAGTAGCCGGAAAATCCCATCTGGATGATGGTGTCTATTTCAAACTGAAGGCGTTCTTCGTAGCAAGGGCGCTGGCGCGCACGTTCATCAGAATCCGGATAAAGCTGTGCAAGGCGCGTTTCCAGCCCCTGGCGCGCTTCCCATGCAAGCAAGCCATCCAGGCTCATGCCTTCTGGCGTCGGGAAGAGCGGCAGGAAGCTCTTGCCCAACTGCACGGTGAGCGAGCAGCGGCGGGCAATTTCCACCGCGTTTTCCAGCGCCTCGGGAATATCCGCAAAAAGCGCGCACATTTCCGCCTGGCTCTTGAAATATTGATCACTGGTGAATTCGCGCGGGCGGCGCTTGTCCGACAGCACATGCCCTTCGGCGATGCACACCCGTGCCTCGTGAGCCTCGAAATCTTCACGGCGCAGAAATTGCACCGGATGCGTGGCAACCACCGGGATGCCGAGCCGTCCGGCCAGCTTCAGCGCCAGCCGCACGTAAGCCTCCGTGCCCGGCTGCCCTGCCCGCTGGAGCTCGATGTACCAGGCATCGGGGAAAAGCTGCGCCCACTCGCACGCCAGCCGCTCTGCCAGCGCCTCGTGGCCATTGGCAAGCGCCTGCCCCACATCGCCTGCCAATGCCCCGGAGAGGCACAGCAGGCCGCTTGCCGCACCGTCCTGGAACCATTCGCGGCGCATCAACGCCCTGCCCCGCGCCTTGTTCTCCATCCAGGCGCGGGTCAACAACCCACTCAGTTGCCCGAACCCTTCGCGGTTTTTGCTGATCAACAGCACGCGCCTGGGTTTGTCGCGGTCGGCATTGTTCTCGATCCAGGCATCTGTCCCGATAATTGGCTTTAAGCCCCGTGCACGCGCGCCTTTGTAAAATTTGACCGTGCCAAATAGATTTCCGAGGTCGGAAATCCCCAGCGCCGGCATGCCATCCTTTGCAGCAGCATCAAGCGCCGCGTCGATCTGGACGATGCCGTCGGTGATCGAATATTCGGTATGCAGGCGCAGGTGGATGAACTGGGGGGAATGCGGCGCGAGGCCGGAGAGAGGAGGAGATGCGGGTACGTTCATCCCGGCATTTTAGCCGAGTCGCCCCACTCCTGAGCTTTTGAATCGACGCGGCTGCCACAAAGCTGAAATATGCCGTAGGCACATACCTTTTCATACCCCAACCGCATAGGTTGGGGTGCGCGAAGCAAACCCCAACGTAACGAAAGCAAAAGGATGGCCGATAACGTTGGGGTTAGTAAAGCGCACCACAATCTACACAGGTTTTATATTGCCTAATCTTCCAGACCCACGTCTCAGAATGAAACGCCTATTTTCAGCCCGAATTCCTGTGTTTTGTTTTTGGGTTCGTACCAATTGTCTACAGTATCCGACCTTTTGATATCCCAATGCCGGAAAAATGGCTCTGCAAAAATTCCCAATGATTTCAAATCTTTTTCAACTTTAACGCTGCTTCTAAATCCATATCCAGTATTTTGTCGAAAATTCAGTTTACCCTCCCCGTATTTCGTCAGATCAGTTGTATTTTCGCCTCTCAATAAAAAATCTAGCTCAGCATTGACAGTGATTTTCCAGCCGCGAGTCAGAGATGTTCTCCAGTCAGCCCCTATCGGCAGGTAGTAGTAGGTCTGTTCACGCTTGTAATCGCCAGTGTTGCCGTCATCTTTATCCACAAGATAGCGATAACCAAACCCAAAGTATGGGGAAATAGAAAAACCTTCCATTATTTTGAACCCCAACCCTCCTGCGAAAACCATATCAACAAAATAATGACTTTCTCCAGAAGTCTTGACAGGTGTGCCCAACTGGTTTCGACCATTATAATCAAGTTCACCGTACATGTAATTTAATCGGGCACGTAACTGAATCGGGGTTGATTTCCTAATATACCCGACTCCACCGTTATTTAAGTATTCTGCCGAAAACCCCACCATGGTTCCAGTAAGTTTCATCATGGGTTCCGTGTATCTATAATTGGAGATTTCCGTCGCAACACTGAAATAGTTCGTTTTTCTTTCGGCCGAAAGCGGAATACCCGCAACAGATGAGTCCTGCGCAAACGACGTCGCACAAAAAGCAAAGCTAACCATCACGCTCAACAACAATCCACAGGCACGCGTTGTCATAATCGCTCTCCACTTCATTGTCCACTTTTTTAGATGATACATTGGAAAAAATGCGCTGAACACAAAGTTCAGCAACTATCACATTAAAGCAACAACTTCCCTCTCCCAACCCTTTGAGCTTCCCTCTCCAGCAAGGCCCGCTTGCGCTCGACGCCCCAACGATAACCGGACAAGCTACCGTCGCCATGCACGACGCGGTGGCAGGGAATGGCGATAGCAAGCAGGTTAGCCGCACAAGCGCCGGCAACTGCACGGGCGGCACGAGGCGCACCAATGCACCGGGCGATTTCCGCATAACTGGTGGTTTCTCCCGGCGCAATCTCGCACAGCGCCTGCCAGACTCGGTGCTGGAAGGTTGTTCCATGAATGTCGAGCAGGTGCTTGAAATTCGTTTCCGGATGTTCAACGAGTAGGGCCGCGTCCTTGAGCAGTCGCGTAAAACCTGCATCATTATCGCCGGCAGGAAAAATTTCCGCCTTCGGAAAGCGTTTGTGGAGTGTTTGAATCAGGGATTCAGAATCGTCGCCCAGGAAGATGGCGCAGACACCGCGTGCACTGGCAGCAACGAGCATCAGGCCAAGGACAGTTTCAGTCAGGCCAAAACAGATGGAAGTAGAAAGCCGATTTATAGCGCAACTCCACGTTGGCGCATTTGTTCGAACAGGCACACAGCTGCCGCCGCACCAACGTTCAGCGACTCGATGCCTTCCATCATCGGAATGCGCAGGATTTCATCGGCGCGCGCGAGAAGCGCGGGCGACAGGCCCCGCCCTTCGGCCCCGAAAAGCCAAGCCACAGGGCCACGCAGATCGGCATCGAAAAACATCCGGGATTTTTCGCCTACACCCGTCGCCACGACCTTACCCTGATACGCGGCAAGCCCTACGAGGGCATCGACCCGCTCAATAATGCGCAGATGGAAATGCGCCCCCATCCCGGCACGCAGAGCTTTGGGCGACCAGGCTTGCGTACAGCCGGACGTGTCCCACACCAGACTGACGCCCGCCGCAGCGGCGGTACGCAGGATCGAACCGAGATTGCCAGGATCCTGAATGCCATCGAGTACGATGAGCGTTTCCCGAGCCGCTGCCTCTTGCGGGCTGGGCAGCGGCAACGCGATGCGTGCGAGGATACCCGTGGGCGTATCGACCGGGCTCAGGCGCGTGAAAAGCGCATCAGGCACGCAGATCGGGGGTTCCCCGGCAGGTAAGCGTGCGAGCAAGGCAAGAATTTCGGGGTTGCCACGCTTACTTTCAGACACACAAACGTCGAGCAGGTCTACGCCCGCATCAAGGGCACAACCGAGCAAATGCACGCCATCGAGCAGGGTTTGGCCGCATTTACGGCGCTCGCGTGGCATTGAAGCGAGCGACGCAAACAATCTGACTCGTGGATTGTCGCGTGAACTGAGATGGGTAAAAGCGAGGTGCGCCGTCATCATCGTAAAACCAGCATCAAAGCGATATAAACGATCACGACGGCGGATTCACGAGGATATGGCGCACGGGCGCAAAGCTCTTGCGATAGAAATCCGCAACACCGTACCGACGGATGGCTTCGAGATGCGCGGCGGTCGGATACCCCTTGTGGCGTGCAAGGCCAAACTGGGGATAGAGACGATCCAATTCGATCATTTGTGCGTCGCGCACGGTCTTGGCCAGGATGGAGGCTGCGGAAATCGCCGGTTCCAGCGCATCGCCGCCGACAATGGCCCGCACAGGCAGGGGAATAACCGGGCAACGGTTACCATCGACCCGCACTTCGTCAGGGGTAACAGACAGTGCGGCAATAGCGCGCTGCATCGCCAGCATGCTGGCTTGCAGGATGTTGAGGCAGTCGATTTCTTCCACCGTGGCTTCGCCCACGCTCCAGGCGAGTGCCCGTTGCCGGATCAAGCCCGCCAAACGCTCGCGCGAACGTGCAGTCAGTTTCTTGGAATCGGCCAACCCTTCAATGGGATACGCAGGGTCGAGAATGACGGCGGCAGCGACTACTGGCCCACACAAAGGGCCGCGCCCAACTTCATCGACACCGCAGATTTTTGCCCCAGCCATGCCTTTTTCAGGATGTTTGCCGTGTGGAAACGGAATCGTGCAAATAAGGCAGGATGACCCTGGCAGCCCGCTTTGCCGTTCCCTGACGCAGTTCATGGTGCAGAGCAGCAAAACGGCTGGCGAGCGCCGCGCAGCCATCGGTATCGCCAAGCCATTTCTCGATGGCATCGGCCATGACGTCGGGATTTGCATCATCCTGGAGCAACTCGGGAACCACGTATTCATTGAGCAGAATATTGGGCAACCCAACCCAGGGTAAATAGGCCATGCGCTTGATCAAGCGAAACTGCCATCTGCCCATGCGATAGCAGATAACCATTGGGCGCTTGAGCAGCGCGGCTTCAAGGCAGGCCGTACCGCTGGCGACGAGCACCACGTCGGCGGCAGTCATCGCGTCGACCGCATGACCAAACAGCAGGCGAATCGACATGTCATCGGCTGAACCCCTGCGTTGCAGGGCTTCAGCGAAAATTTCACGTGTCTCACGGGTCGTCAGCGGCACGAGAAAAATGGTTCCCGGTCGCCGGTGCGCAATGGTTTCCGCCGTGGCAATGAAGCAATCAGCCAAATTACTGACTTCTGACTGCCGACTGCCGGGCAGCAATGCCACAACAGTCGCATCGAGCGGTAAATCCAGCATTTCGCGCGTCGCCTGGCGGTTCGGATCCATCGGCAATTCATCCGCAAGTGGGTGCCCGACGTAAGTGGCGGGAATGCCCGCACGCTCGTAGATCGGCATCTCGAACGGAAACAGGCACAACATGTGCGTCACCGAGCGCGCGATGGCTTTGATTCGCCTGCCGCGCCAGGCCCAAATCGAGGGGCTGACGAAATGGATAGCTGGAATGCCATCCGCCTTGACTTTGCCTTCCAGCCAGAGATTGAAATCAGGCGCATCGACGCCGATAAATACGTCGGGTCGCGTACGCCGGATGTCTTTTAATAGTTTGTGGCGAATGCTGGACAACGAACTGTAGCGGCCGATAACCTCCGTATAGCCGTTGACCGAGAGCAATTCGGAAGGCCAGAGCGCGTCAAACCCTTCGGCCTGCATCTTTGGGCCGCCAATGCCATAAAAACGCGCCATGGGTAGATGAGCGCGAATAGCGCGAATCAGGTGGGCGGCTAGTAAATCGCCGGAGGCTTCCCCGGCTACCATGGCAATCGTAGGAGTCATGTCAGCGTACCAATCCGCGCCCCGACACACCGATAAAATCGGCAAAAGGTTGAATTTCGGCGTAATCGGCGGCAAGCGCAATGATTTGCTCACGCGCTTCCGCAAGAGAAAAACCTTTACGGTAAAGGATTCGGTAAGCCTGCTTGATTGTACCAATCGATTCGGTTGAAAAACCCCGGCGACGCAACCCTTCGCTGTTGATGCCGTGTGGCACGGCAGGGCTGCCGCCCACAGTGACGTAAGGGGGTACATCCTGGAGCAACAGGGCAAACGCACCGATGAAGCTGTGCGCGCCAACGCGGACGAACTGATGGACGCCACTGAAGCCGCCGAGAATGGCCCAATCGCCTATATGGGCATGTCCGGCAAGCGAGGCACCATTGGCAAAGACGGTGTTATTGCCGACCTGGCAATCGTGTGCGATGTGCACGTAAGCCATAATCCAATTGTCATTACCGACACGGGTCGTACCGCTATCTTGAGCCGTGCCGGTACTGAAGGTGCAATACTCTCGGATGGTGTTGCGGTCACCGATTTCGAGCCGGGTAGGTTCGCCGGAATATTTTTTGTCTTGCGGCTCCCCACCAAGCGAACTGAACTGAAAAATCCTGTTTTCGCACCCGATCCGTGTATGGCCTTCAAGCACAACATGCGGCCCGACCCATGTGCCATCGCCAATCTCGACATGCTCGCCGACGACCGAGTACGGACCGATCTCGACCCCGCTGCCGATTTTTGCGCCCGAATGAACGATGGCTGTCGGATGGATCATGGTTTGATCCTGAGGGCGCATATGAACTCGGACTCGACGGCCAATTCGCCATCGACGGAAGCAACCCCCTTGTATCTGTAGAAACCGCGTTTATTTTGCAGCATGGAAAGATCTAACAGTAGTTGGTCGCCGGGGATGACCTGACGCTTGAAGCGAGCCTTGTCTATACCGGCGAACAGGACGTCCCATTCTTCGGTTGGGACGACATTATTGACCCAGCACGACATCAATGCAGCAGCCTGAGCCAGTGCCTCGACGATGAGCACGCCCGGCATGACCGGGTGATAGGGGAAGTGACCGGGAAAGAACGGCTCATTCACTGTGACGTTCTTGATCGCCAGGATACGGTTCTCCTGAATTTCCAGCACCCGATCAACCAGCAGGAACGGGTAACGGTGCGGCAGATAGCGGCGAATTTCATCGATGTCCATAACCATAATTTCAGAGTGTTTCCTTTTCCTGTTGTTTTAAGCGCTGTTCGAGGGCCCGTACTCTGTCCGCAAGCGCATCGAGATGACGAAGATGGGCAAAATTCCTGGCCCATTCGGCGTGAGTCTGTTGCGGCAGGCAGGCGGTGTAGACACCCGGTGCCTGGATGGATTTCGACACCAGGGTACGGCCAGAGACGATCACGTCGTCCGCAATGGTAATGTGCCCAGAGATACCGGCCTGACCGCCGATCATACAGCGCGCGCCTATCTTTGCGCTGCCCGCAATACCGGTACTGCCTGCCACGGCAGTGTACTGACCGATATGCACGTTATGGGCAACCTGGATTTGATTATCGATCTTGACGCCATCGCCAATCACGGTATCCCCCAATGCGCCACGGTCGATCGAGGTATTGGAGCCAATTTCCACGTCGTTGCCGATCACGGCACGGCCTGTCTGTGGGATCTTGACCCACTCGCCGGAAGTTTCCCGCGCAAAGCCGAAACCATCTGAACCAATCACCGCGCCCGCATGGATGATGCAGTTTTCGCCAAGCACACAATCGGCATAGATTGTGACATTGGGCGCCAGCCGCGTACCACGTCCGATGCGCGCCCCGCGCCCGATGTAGCAATTGGCTCCGATCAGGACATTTTCGCCAATTTCTGCCCCCTCCTCCACTACAGCCCCGGCATCGACCGCCACCGTTTCCGGTATCGCGCAACGCACCGACGCAAGCGGGTGTACGCCGGGAATGATGGGAGGCAAGGGATTGAAGAATTGGGAGGCACGTGCGAAGTAAAGATAAGGGTCACCTGTTACGATGCGTGGCCGATCATCACCAATCGCGTCCCGGTGCGAGGGTTTGACGATGAAGGCCGCAGCACGGCTGGTTTTTAGCCGGCTCAGGTATTTCGGATTAGCAAGAAACGCCAAGTCGCCTTCGCCCGCCTGCTCTGGCGTAGCAACCCGGCGTACCTCCACACCGCCGTTTCCCACCAACTCGCCCCCGAGCCGGGCAACCAATGCGTCGATTCGTGGCATCGCTAATGACCGGAAACTTTACTTGGCGTCAGTCAGCGCCTTGAGCACTTTGTCCGTGATGTCGATACGCGGGTTTGCATACACGGCATCCTGAAGTATGACGTCATACTTATCGGCTTCAGCGATCTGTTTGATGACCTGGTTTGTTTTTTCAATGATCGAAGCCAGTTCCTCGTTACGGCGCTGGTTAAGGTCTTCGCGGAACTCGCGTTGCTTGCGCTGAAAATCCCGGTTGAGATCACCGAAAGAACGCTCTTTCGACTGACGCTCGGAAGAGCTCATTTTTGAGTTCTCATTTTCAAGGTCTTTCTGGAGAGATTCCAGATCCTTGGCCATACGCTGCAACTCCTGATCACGTTTGGAAAATTCCTTTTCAATGCGTTGCTGCGCACGCACGGCTGGTGCAGCTTCACGCATCACGCGTTCAGAATTGACAAAACCGAATTTGGTATCTGCAAGCGCCAGTTGGGAAATTCCCATCAAAACCAGGGCAAGCACGGGAAGGGCACGAACTTTCACACATTTCTCCAAGTGGGTCGTTTTTGATACAACACGGTACTCATCAGAATGTAGCACCGAGCAAAAATTCGAAAGGTTTGGTTTTGTCACCCTCTTTCTTCCTGATAGGGTAACCCAGGCTGAACTTGAGCGGACCGATCGGCGCAATCCACGTCAGGGCCAAACCCGCACTGTAGCGCAAATCGCTGGCTCTGATAGGCTGGTCTTTCCCCGTCACGTTATCTTTCCCCCAAACGGAACCCGCATCGACGAAGGTTGAGATGCGGAATGAGCGGTCACTCCCCGAACCGGGCATTGGGAAGAAAAATTCAAGATTGGCAACGAACTTGCGCGTTCCGCCAATGGCGTAATCGTCCTTATCCCTCGGACCAATCGAATACGTGTCATAGCCGCGCACCGAGCCGATGCCACCTACATAGAAATTCTTGTAGAACGGTACCGGCTTTTTATTGTAGCCCTTGACCCAACCAAACTCTGTATTAAACATCAGGGCATGCCCACGGCCAACCGGAATCCAGTGCTGGAATTGGTAAGTGGCCTTGCCATAGCGAAGATCTGCCGGGGCGGTTGCAACTTCACCGTAAATGTGCTGGTAAGTACCTTTGGTCGGGTAAAGATAGCTATTACGGGTATCACGCCCCCAGCCCATGCTTAACAGCACACTGCTGACATCGACTCTGCCGATACCATCGGATTCTCCCTGTGGTCCTTTACAGCCAAAATCTTTACAGAAATTTTTGTACTGATCGTAGCTGTCCTTATACGTGGTGATTCTGGTATGGTCGAAAGACAAACCGAAACTGATGCTGTCGTCCTCGGCAATCGGATAGCCCACCCTCAGGCCGGCACCTGCCGAATTCATTTTGTAGGGTGATACCGACAAGGTTTTCGACGGATCGTAAGTACGATAATAAATATCTCCCCCCAGGCTCACGCCATCGACGGTGAAATACGGGTCAGTCAGAGACAACGACAAAGTGCGGGAGGCTTTGGACGTATCGAAGGCAAGTACCGCATTCTTGCCGGAACCAAAAATATTGCGATCCGAGATCGACGCCTGGAGCAAAGCTTTTTCGGAAGAGGAATAGCCTACCCCAAACATCAAGTTGCCGGTGCGCTGTTCCTTGACCGTAAAATTGACATCGACCTGATCAGTCGTCTCCGGCACAGGCGGCGTTTCAACCGTCACCTCCTCAAAATAGCCCAGTCTGTCGACGCGGTCACGCGAGCGGTTGATTGTCATGCCGTTGTACCAGGCACTTTCCATCTGACGGATCTCGCGGCGGATAACTTCATCGCGGGTCTTGGTATTGCCCTGTACATTAATGCGCCGCACATACACCTTGCGACCGGGATCAACGTAGATGGTAAAGGTGACTTCGTGTTTTTGTTCATCTACCTCGGGCGCGGCGTTGACATTGGCAAACGCATAACCTTCATTACCCAGGCGGTCGGAAATTGCCTTGGTAGTTTCGGTCAGACGTTCACGCGAAAAAATCTCGCCGGGATGAATGGTGGTCAATTTCAGATAGTCTTCTTCGGGCAAAATCAGATTGCCTGCGTAACGCACGCCAGTCACGGTATAGCGCTCACCTTCGCGAAGATTGATCGTAATGTAGATATCCTTTTTATCTGGCGTAATAGAAACCTGGGTGGCTTCGATATCGAAATCGAGATAACCGCGATCGAGGTAATGAGAGCGCAGGTGTTCAAGATCGGTAGCAAGTTTCTGGCGCGAATACCGGTCGCGCTTGGTATACCAGGTAAACCAGCCCGGCGTGGAAAGCTCGAAAAGATCAAGCAGAGCCCCTTCCTTGAATGCCTTTGCACCGATGATCTTGATCTGTCGGATACGGGCGACATCGCCTTCATCAACGTTGAAGGTAATACCGACGCGGTTACGTTCGAGCGGTGTCACCGTGGTCGTGACGGTCGCGCCGAACTTGCCGCGTGCGAGATACTGCCGCTTGATTTCCTGCTCGGCGCGATCAAGAAGCGCGCGGTCGAACGTACGGGATTCGGCCAGATCGACATCGCGCAGCCCTTTCCTGAGTGCATCGACATTGAGATCCTTGACACCGACGAAATCAATCCGCGCAATGGCCGGACGCTCATCGACAACGACTACCAGTACGTCATGGTCGGTTTCGATACGCACGTCCCGGAAAAAGCCGGTATTGAACAGGGCGCGTATCGCCTCACTCGCCTGCGCCTCGTCAAACACATCACCCACCTTCACGGGCAGGTAATTGAATACAGTCCCCGCTTCAGTACGTTGCAAGCCTTCAACCCGGATATCCTTGACCACGAACGGTTGAAAAGCTAGGGCTGGCAAGGAAATAAAGAGGGCCGCAATCAGCCCTGCAAAGCACTTAAGAGACATGCGGATATTCAAGATCAGGAAATGAGACGGTTGATATCATTATAAAGGGCAAACGCCATCAACATAAAGAGGAGCGCTACGCCAATCTTCTGGCCGACCGCCATAACTTGATCAGAAAGCGCGCTACCCTTGATAAACTCCGCTGCATAATACAGCAAATGTCCGCCGTCGAGCACAGGCACTGGCAGCAAATTCAAAATCCCGAGGCTGATGCTGATAAATGCCAGAAAGCGGATAAAAGCTGCCGCTCCGTGTTGGGCTGACTTTCCGGCAATGTCGGCAATCGTGATCGGCCCGGAAACGTTCTTCAGCGAGATATTGCCTATAATCATCTGCCCGATGGACTTCAAGGTCAGCACGCTGGTTTCCCAGGTCAAGCGCACAGCGCGCGCCAAGGCGTCGAATGGCCCGTAACTCACCATGGCAAACAAGGCCGAAGTATCGAAACTCACGCCGATAAAACCGGACGTTTCACCATCCTTGCCTTGCTTTTCGCCTACAGTGACAGAAAACGTCCGTTCTCCCCCGCCCCGGCGCACAGTAAACATCCGCGTCTGCCCAGGTATGGCGCGCACGGCTTCAACGACCTCGCGGATAGAACCCATTGCCTCACCGTCGATGGCAACGATTTCATCGCCCTCAAGTATACCGCCCCCGGCCGCTGCGCCGTCTTCCTCCAGGTGATCGATACGTGCGGGAACCGAAGCCGGGCGTAAACCCAAGCGAAAAATCGGATCTTCCTTACCCATGTCATCAAGAGAAAAATTCCGCAGGTCAAGGATCCGCACAGCATCCTCGCCCGTCCGTGTGCGCACCAGCAGGCGTGCCTCGTCGCGGTCGACTATGTGACGCAGCAACGCCCATCGCAAGTCCTGCCAGCTCTTGATTTCGCTGCCATTGATGCTCAACACCAAGTCGCCCTCACGCACGCCCGCGTCATGCGCCAGACTGGCTTCCGCCCCTACTTCAGCGGCAGGGGCAATCAGGGGCCGCAGTTCTTCACTGCCGCCCACACACAGCCCCCAATACAAAACCACCGCCAGCAACAGGTTGGCAATCGGCCCGGCAGCCACAATGGCAAAGCGCCGTCTCACCGGCTGACGACAAAAGGCCCGATGCGACTCATGTTCTTCGACCTCGTCACTGCCCTCGCCAAACATCTTGACATAGCCGCCAAGCGGAAACACCGCCAGCACCCATTCAGTTCCATCCTTTCCCTGGTACTTCACCAACGGGCGGCCAAAACCGATCGAAAACCGCAGAACCTTTACGCCGCACCAGCGCGCGACAAGGTAGTGCCCCAACTCATGAACTAATATCAATAACCCGAGGGCAATGATGAACGGGACAATATAATTAAAAAAGAAACTCATGCCTTACCTCGTTTTCGGATTTCTTCGCGGGCGAAACTGCGCGCACATGCATCAGTCTCCAACACCGCTTCAAGCGTTTCGGCTCCCATCCACCCATTATGTTCCAGCGTGGCAGCAATCACATCGGCGATGCGGCAAAACCCCAACCTGCCGTCCAGGAAAGCTGCCACCGCCTCTTCATTGGCCGCATTGAGCGCAGCAGGCATCGAACCGCCCGCCCCAAGCGCCTGATACGCCAAGGAAAGACAGGGAAACCGCTTAAAATCGGGACGATCGAAACTTAACGCAGCAATGTTAAAAAGATCAAGCGCGCCAGCCCCCGACTCGATCCGATCCGGCCAAGCCAGGGCATTGGCAATCGGAATACGCATGTCGGGATTGCCAAGTTGAGCCAAAACCGAGCCATCAACGTAATCGACCATCGAATGGATAATGCCCTGCGGATGGATGGCCACTTCGATCCGGTCTGGAGCCACGCCAAACAGCCAGTGAGCTTCTATCACTTCCAGCCCCTTGTTCATCATGGTCGCGGAATCAACCGAAATCTTGCGCCCCATCGACCAGATGGGGTGAGCGCATGCTTCTCCCGGCGTGACCGTTTCCAGCTTTTCAAACGATGTGTCACGGAATGGCCCGCCCGAGGCCGTAAGCAGGATGCGCCGTATACCATCCGCTTCAGGACGGCGCTGGAAATCTCTGGGCAAGGACTGAAATACCGCGTTGTGCTCACTGTCGATCGGGCACAGGCAACAACCGGACGCCTCCACCGCGTCCATGAAAAGCTGGCCGGACATCACCAGGGCTTCCTTATTGGCGAGCAGTACCTTCTTTCCTGCGGTAACGGCAGCCAACGTCGGGCGAAGCCCTGCCGCGCCTACGATAGCTGCCATCACCATGTCGGCTTCGGGCGCACGCGCAACCTCGCACAAGGCTTGCCCGCCTTCAAGTACCGTCGTCGCGCATCCCTGCAACAAATTCCTCAATTCCTTGGCCGCGTCCCCGTCCGCCATTACCGCGTAGCGTGGGGAAAACCGCAAACACAATTCGGCGAGACGATCCGCCGCGCGGCACGCGGTCAGGGCAAAAACCGAATAGCGTTCCGGGTGGCGGGAGATGACATCGAGCGTACTCGCGCCAATCGAGCCGGTCGCACCGAGGATGGTAATTTTCTGGGGGAAAACTGCTGGCATGGGGCCGATTATTTGACTAGAAAAATCGCTATCAATGGCAAAGTCGGAAGCAGGCTGTCGATCCGGTCAAGGATACCGCCATGCCCCGGCAGAAGATTGCTGCTGTCTTTCACCCCCGCTTGACGCTTGAGCAACGATTCGAAAAGATCCCCAATGATGCTCCAGGCAGCCAGGGCTATAAATACGGCCTGGGGCAACAATACAGACAGTATGCCCTCCCTGTCAGCGCCTGCCGGGAGAACCATCCTGTCAACATCCATCGCAAACCAAACCACATTGCAATACACCAAAACGCCAATTACTGCGCCAATCGCGCCCGCCCATGTCTTGCCTGGGCTGATGCTGGGAGCAAGTTTTCTACCGCCGATCGCCCGTCCGGAAAAATAGGCCGCAATGTCGGCCACCCAAACCAGGGCACAAGCAGAAAGCAGGAACCAGGGGCCAAATAGCTCTCGTAAAGCAAAAAAAACCAACGCAGGCGGAATCAGCACAACGACCCCGGCCAACACCGCGGACCACCAACTACGCATGAGAGGCCATTTGCCCGACAACCAGAGTGGCACGACCAGTAGCCAGAAAACCCATGCGAAAAAAAATAACATCAAAGGGAAAGAAGCGTGTGGAGATAAAAGTATCACCCCCCCGGCAAAGCACAGGCACCACAATACGGCGCCATAAATAACCCGCGCCTTCCTGCCCCAACCCGCAAGCCCGCCCCACTCCCAGGCCGCCAGCGCGCAAATCAGTGCGCAAAAACCCAACCAACCCGGCGTCGGAAGAAAAAACAGCACCACCAGCAACCCAGCCAGCAGCGTAACCGCTGTAATGACCCGCGTCTTAAGCATGGCGCTCCGCTTCACCACCCGCCCCAACAACCAGTTGCTCACTGGTGCGCCCGAAGCGACGTTCGCGTTCATGATAGGAAACAATGGCCTGATCGAGCACTTTTCCATCGAAATCCGGCCACAAGGTATCCGTAAAGAAAAACTCCGCGTATGCCAGTTGCCAGAGTAGGAAGTTGCTGATCCGCTGCTCGCCCCCGGTACGAATGAACAGATCGGGTTCGGGTGCGAAGTTCATCGACAGCTCAGCATTGATCGCTTCTTCATCTATCGTGGTCAATCCCGGCTGCCGGGCAAGCACGCGATTGACCGCCGAAATGACATCCCAACGCCCACCATAGTTGGCAGCCACAGTCAAATGCAGGCGGTCGTTGCCCGCGGTGAGCTTCTCAGCGGCCTCAATGGCCCTGACCAGTACCGGTTCGAAGCGCGAACGGTCGCCGATGACGCGAAAACGAATGCCATTTTCATGAAGCCGGGTAACTTCCTTTTGCAGCGACTTGATGAACAACTGCATCAAAAAAGAAACCTCTTCGGCAGGCCGCCGCCAGTTCTCGGAACTGAACGCAAACAGGGTCAAGTATTCAACCCCGCGCTCGATTGCGGCACGAATCGTCCCGCGCACCACCTCCACCCCACGGGTATGCCCGGCCATCCGCGGCAAGAAACGTTTGCGCGCCCATCGCCCATTGCCGTCCATGATGATGACGATATGCCGTGGCACCCTGTTCAGGTTGGGCACAACTTGGGTTGAACTGATAAAAGCTTGATCCGCCATTGGGAATTCTCCACGCGCGACCCGGCAAAACCGGAATTGTCCGGCAGATCAGATCTGCATCAGCTCCTGTTCTTTCTGAGCAAGCAATTTATCGATCTCGGCTACGTAGTGATCGGTGAGCTTTTGGATGTTTTCCTCGGCCCGTCGCTCTTCGTCTTCCGAAATGGTTTTGTCCTTGATCCCGTCCTTGAGGTGCTGGTTGGCATCGCGCCGCAAGTTACGCACGGCCACCTTGGCGGCTTCGCCCTCATGTTTGACGATCTTTGTGAGTTCGCGGCGACGCTCTTCGGTAAGCGGTGGCATCGGCACTCGGATGATTTCACCCATATTGACGGGATTTATCCCGATGTCGGAATCACGAATCGCCTTTTCCACTTTGGCCACCATCGGTTTTTCCCACGGCTGTACGCCGATGGTACGTGCGTCGATCAGGGTGACGTTGGCCACCTGGGTGATCGGTGTCATGTTGCCGTAATACTCCACATGGATATGGTCAAGCAGGCCCGTATGGGCACGCCCCGTCCGTATCTTGATGAGATCGTTCTTGAGCGCCTCGACCGATTTCTGCATCTTATATTCAATCGTTTTCTTGAGTTCGGCAATCATCGCGAAATCCTCAGAAATGAGCCATCATGAATGAACCAATGTGCCTTCATCCTCACCCATGATGACGCGGCGCAAGGCTCCAGGTTTGAAGATCGAAAAAACATTAATCGGCATCCTCTGATCCCGGCACAACGCAAACGCAGTAGCATCAAGCACAGCCAGGCTGCGGCCAATAGCTTCGTCGAAACTGATGCGGGCAAATCGCTGTGCCGAAGGGTCTTTTTTGGGATCAGCCGTGTAAATACCATCCACCTTGGTGGCCTTGAGTACGATTTGCGCGCCAATTTCCACCCCACGCAAGGCGGCGGCGGTATCAGTGGTAAAGAACGGATTGCCCGTACCTGCGGCGAAGATCACTACCCGCCCCATTTCGAGATGACGAATGGCACGGCCACGGATGTAAGGTTCGACTACCTGATCGATCCGTAGCGCCGATTGGACACGGGCTGGCAAATCTGCACGATGCATCGCGTCAGAAAGCGCCATTGCGTTCATCACCGTGCCAAGCATCCCCATGTAGTCGGCGGTGGCACGATCCATCCCGCCCGCCGCACCTGCCATGCCGCGAAAGATGTTGCCGCCTCCGATCACCACCCCAACCTGCACGCCCAGGCACGTAATCTCGGCAATCTCCGAGACGATGCGCGACAGCACGGTTTCATTGATGCCGTAACTGTCCTCACCCATCAGGGCTTCGCCCGAGAGCTTGAGCAGAATGCGGGAATAGGACGCGGCAGACACAGGCAGAGGACTCCTTTCGCTTGCTATGTCTGAGCAGCGGCTGCCGCTGCAGCCTGTTGTGCCACTTCAGCGGCAAAATCGGAAGATTTCTTCTCGATACCTTCGCCAACCACGTAGAGCGTAAAGCCCGCGACCGTTGCCCCCTTGGCCTTCAGCAGTTGTTCCACGGTCTGCTTGCCATCCTCGGCCTTCACAAATACCTGATTGAGCAAAGTGACCTCTTTGAGGAACTTCTGCACCGTACCTTCGGCAATTTTTTCAAGCATGTCTTCGGGTTTGCCGGATTCTCGTGCCTTTTCGACAGCGATACGGCGCTCGGTATCGACCAGGGCAGCGTCCACCCCGCTGGCGTCCAGTGCCTTCGGCTTGGAAGCAGCGACATGCATAGACAAATCCTTACCCAGTTGCGCGTCGCCGCCAACCAGGTCAAGCAGCACGCCGATCTTTGCGCCACCGTGGATATAGCAATACAACTGCCCCTTAGCCTCGACACGCTGAAAGCGCCGTAATGTCATGTTTTCGCCGACCCGCCCCACCAGCGCGGTACGGGTCGATTCCACCGTACCCTCGCCCATCGGCAGCGCCGAGAGGGCGGACACGTCGGCAGGCGCTTTGCCCGCCACCAGTGCGGCGGCATTTTTGACCAGATCGATGAAATCATCGTTTTTGGCAACGAAATCCGTTTCGCAATTGCCTTCCAGAATTACACCCAATTTGCCGTCATCCGAGATATGGACGGCCACTACACCCTCGGCGGTGATGCGGGCGGCGGCCTTCGTCGCCTTGTTACCCAGTTTTACCCGCAGGATTTCTTCAGCCCTGACCATATCCCCGTCAGCTTCTGACAGGGCTTTCTTGCATTCCATCATCGGCGCGTCGGTTTTTTCGCGCAGTTCTTTTACCATGCTCGCGGTAATTTCCGCCATGCTAACTCCTTGATCATTCTTGTCTGCTGCGGCGGGGCAAACCCGCCGCGATGGTTATGGTACGCAATCAAGCTTCGGCCTGACCGTCGCTTTCTTCCTCAACTTCGACGAATTCCTCGTTACCTGCCTCGACGATTTCCAGTTGCACCTGGCTACGGCCAAGCAACACGGCATCGGCCACGCCGCGGGCATAGAGGCGGATAGCGCGGGAAGAGTCGTCATTACCGGGGATTACGTAATCCACACCCTCAGGCGAATGGTTGGTATCGACCACTGCCACCACCGGGATACCGAGCTTTTGCGCTTCCGTGATGGCAATCTTGTGATAACCGACGTCGATCACGAAAAGCGCATCAGGCAAACCGCCCATGTCCTTGATGCCACCGATCGACTTATGCAGCTTTTCCAGTTCGCGGCGCGTCATCAGCGCGTCGCGTTTGGACAGACGATCGACCGAACCATCTTCGATCATCGTTTCAAGCTCTTTCAGGCGCTTGATCGACTGCTTGACTGTCTTGAAGTTAGTGAGCATGCCACCAAGCCAACGTTCGTCGACGAACGGCATCCCGCCGCGGCGTGCTTCTTCGGCAAGAATTTCGCGTGCCTGGCGCTTGGTGCTTACGAAGAGGATCGTGCCGCGCCTGGCTGCGAGCTTGCGCACGAAATCCATTGCCTCGTTGTATTTGATCATCGTCTTTTCGAGATTGACGATGTGAATCTTGTTGCGGTGGCCGAAGATGTACGGAGCCATCTTCGGATTCCAGAACCTGGTCTGATGACCAAAATGAACGCCTGCTTCAAGCATTTGGCGCATCGTGATTGACATTTTGCATAACTCCGGTTTTCAGGGTTTGGCCTCCGCCGGCTCAGGCGGGGAAAAATCCCCGCCAGTGACACCGCCCTCTATGAACGGCGCACCCCGATTGATCCGGCGTGTGTATTTATCTCCCCGGGAAGCTCCGCGAAGATAAGCTTTGTATTATAGCACCTTACCGCCAATCTCCTCAACCCGGCGCAACAGATAAGCGTTCCGGGCTGCAGGCAGGGTTCTGGGGCACAGTCGATTCAAGCAGTGCAGTGCTGTCACTGCAAAGAGCGGAGCGACGTGGCAATCCAGGAGCTTTACACTTTACATAGTACGAAGCGCCCTGGATTGCTTCGCTACGCTCGCAATGACAGATAGCTGCTTTGCAAGTTATAGAGGTAAATCGCACAAAAAAACGCAACCTTTCGGTTGCGTTTTTTTGTTCTACTTAGATTGAGGCCAGGATCAACGGGGAACCAGCAGCTGGCCCTTGTCGACCTCGACCTGAACAGGCGCGTCTGCCGGACACATATCTGCCGGGTCGACAGTCTCACGATCCTGTCCGATTTCCTGCGCCGAGGGCAAGCCCTCACGCACAACACCAAGGGTGCGCAGCAACTGCCCTGTCCCTGCCAAAGTACGGGCTTGCGCAACCAACAAGTCATACTGCGCGTTCGTGAAGGCCCGCTGGGAAACGAAATACTCGTTCTCTGTATCAAGCAGGTCGAGCAGGGTACGTTGACCAATGTTAAATTGGTCGCGGAAAGCTTCACGTGCCTTACCGGTCATCAGCAAATGCCGCTCACGGTAGACCAGTTGTTCGTTCAGGCTGCGGGTATCCTGATAGGCGATCACCAAGGTCTGCCGCAGATCACGGCAGGCTTTTTCGCGCAAATCTCTGGCCTGATTGATTTCCTCACCAGCTTGACGGACACGGGCCGCGTCGGAGCCGCCCCGGAAGATATTGAAGTTTAGCAACAACTCGACCGTACTCTCACGCCTGTTGCCCTTGTTGGTGTAATCGGGATTGTCCTTGGAAACGCGATCAATCCCCGTACTCGCGTGCAGATTGAGCTTGGGGTGATAGTTGGAACGGGCTATATCCCGATTGGCCATGCTGGCGCGCACATTTTCAATCGCAGCATTGAACGACGGGCTGTTTACATAGGCCACATTCAACGCGGCAACGACGTTTTCCGGCAACTGCACGCCATTGAAGCTCTCCGCAACCGGCGGCATCGCATCAGGCGGCACATCGCCAACCAAGCGCTGATAACGCGCGCTGACATCGTGCAGGTTTGAAAGCTCCGTCAGCAGGTTGGATTCGGCCAAGGACAACCGTCCCGTTGCCTGATCGAGGTCTACCCGCCGGCTCACACCTGCCGCAGCACGATCATTGAGGCGGTCGTAAAGCTGCTTGTGTGTAGCGTAATTCGCCTTGGCAGCCTCCACCAGCTCGCGCTGCCGCTGGACGTCGGCATAAGCCTGCACGACTTCGAGGCCAACAATCTCCGAAGTATTGAGCAACTCGTAGTAGCTCTTGAGACGGGAATAACCCATCCGCTTGACTTCACTACTCGTGGCAAAACCATCGTAGATCATCTGGTTGAGATCCAACCCAACCCCGCTGCTATCCCAGTCCGCCTTTCCGGTATCCGGATCCTTGTGCCGCCACCTGTGTCCCAAGCCGGCATTCAGATCGATGCGCGGAAAAAAGCCACCGCGGGCAACGTCCCGAGCCGCTGTCGCCGCCCGGTATCCATGCCAGCTAGCCTGAACTTCAGGACTATTGGCCACAGCTTTACGTACAGCATCCAGTACTGCCCCTCTGGACGCCTCTGCAAGCTCCTGTGCACCAGCGGTTGCGGACAAGACTTGCAGGGCGGAAGCCACCGCCAGACAGATCACTGTCTTCATCTTGTTCATCAGTTTCTCCAAGTGATTGCAAATACTTTCCTGCGCATTCACAAATCCAGACTTGTATTCAGTTTAATTTATAAGTGTTTTCAGTTTAACCCTGTTTTGGGAATAATGCCAATTATTTTTCAGGCTTGACAGAAAATAATGATGTCAATACAACACTGTCAGCGTAAACCCCTACCCATCATCGCCACCCTCTCCATTTTCCTTCCCATAATCAACAGCCCTCATGCAGTTGCGCCTCGCCCGCGACCGGCTTCCTGCAGGGTCTTCACCCTTATGAACACGCCCATGGCCGGGCACCCCCACTGCAAACCCTGCCATCCACCGTCTAATGGTGAAAACCTCAGGCCAAGGAATTAGTAATACTACCTACTGAATAAGTATTTCTACGTATCGTATTACTACGTGCCGCTTTTTTTTACAAATTTTTCGTATCACAAAAATTTGTCTAAAAAAAACAACCGTTTAAAAATTGGCTCGATTTCTGCTTATCGCACGATGACACACGCTTCATTTAGTCTTGTTTCCAATATTCAAAGGAAGGTTACATCATGAAAAAAGGGACAATCCGTAAGTTGCTTGCCACCAGCGTCCTGGCGTGCATAGCTTCGGGCTCGCAGGCAGCGGACGTAGAGTGGTGGTCTTACCAGATCGACATGAAATGGACTGCCGCTGATTTCGACACCGCTACGGCCGGTTTTGAGAAGTCGTCATACAGCAGCGGCCTGGACTCTGCCATGCTCAGTTGGGGCGCGAAGAGTGGCATAAATGACTTTCTCGTGTCATATGCCGGTTATTCACAGGCTCGCAGCAGTCTGTATATTGCCGGAGACAAAGAAAGAGACAAGCATTTTAGAGACGGTTGGAATGGGTACTACGACCAGACAAGGACGCCTACCACGTACGTTAATATGTTCCGGCATACCAACAACGCAATCCCTGCGACAACCGAGGATCTCAGGTATGCCCAGCTTACCATGTCGGTCGAGTTGAAAGCTCGGGACGGCAACAGCTATGTCACGGCCGCCAATGAGAATGTAACGTTCGACATGTATTTCTACGAAACACCGAATACCGGTGGGAACAATTGCCCTTGGGGTTCCTGCAACGATGATCTCTTCGTGTTTTCCACAAAGCATGAGGACTCTTCCATTGTATTCGATTATGACAACAGCATTTACAGTTTCGACTATTTCATAACCGGCGTTACAATCGAACTATTCAACGCGGACACATGCTCCATAGTCAGCAAGGGGGCGCTGACGGGCGCCTGCTACGGTTTCAGAACGTTCGAGGGTACCCAAAACACACTTCAGTTGGGCTTCTCGATCGCGTCTTTGGGTTCTCCTCGTATCCCGGTTCCTGAGCCAGAAACCTACGCGATGCTGCTGGCGGGCCTGGGCGTGATTGGCGCCATAGTTCGCCGTCGAAACAACGTAGCCTACTAACCGAGCGAACGATAACGTATGTAGCGCCGCGTTACGGGCAAGCCTGAAAGGCGCCTCGAAAAACTCCCTTGTTTCGTGGGGTCAGAAAAATTTCCCTTTGATTTCATTGGAAAAACTTCTGCTCTTTTAGCGAAACTCGGTGTTTTTCGAGGTGCCCTGAACATCGGGGTCTGGAGGGTTTTCATCCAGGCCCCGATGTTTTCTCCTGCCCGCTTACCCTACACAGAGCACATGAGGTAAAATACTTGCCTTTTTGCGGCGCTTCCCAATGCAATACGTCGGTTTTACCCTGCGCAACAATCTTTTCGTTGCCCCCATGGCCGGGGTCACTGACCGCCCTTTCCGTATATTGTGCAAACACATGGGTGCGGGATTGGCGGTCTCCGAAATGGTGACTTCCAATTCCCTGCTCTACGGTAGCGCCAAGACCCGTCGCCGTGCTGACCACGCCGGTGAGCCTGGCCCCATCTCGGTACAGATTGCCGGAGCCGATCCCGCAATGTTAGCCGAAGCCGCACGCTACAACGTCGAGCGTGGTGCGCAGATCATCGACATCAACATGGGTTGCCCTGCCAAAAAGATCTGCAACGTCATGGCAGGTTCGGCTCTCATGCAGGATGAGGCGCTCGTTGCCCGCATTCTCGATACCGTGGTACGTGCCGTCCCCGAAACGCCGGTTACGCTCAAAATTCGCACCGGATGGAATCGCGCCAACAGAAACGCCGCCGCCATCGCCCGCATCGCAGAAGATTGCGGCGTACGCGCGCTCGCCATCCATGGCCGCACCCGTGCCGATCAATATATGGGTGAAGCTGAATACGATACCATCGCCGAAATAGCCTACCGGATCAAAATCCCGGTAATTGCCAACGGCGACATTCATTCCCCCGAAAAAGCCCGCTACGTCCTTGACCATACAGGCGCAGCCGGCCTGATGATCGGACGCGCCGCCCAGGGACGGCCCTGGATTTTCCGCGAAATCGAACACTTTCTCTTGACCGGCGAACGCTTGCCTGCGCCGTCAGTAAGCGAAATTCACCAGATATGCCGCGCACACCTGGCCGATATCCACGCCTTTTACGGCGTGGATATCGGTGTGAAGATCGCACGCAAACATATCGCCTGGTACACACGGGGCTTGGCTGGATCGTCGGCTTTCCGACGTGCCATGAACCAGCTTAGCTACCCCGACGCCCAGGGCGCAGCCATTGACGAATTCTTTGACCATCTGGCTGAAATAAGCAATCGGCTCGATAATCTCTCAATGAACGGGTCCGTCGAAAAATTACTGGAACTAGCCGCATGAACCCTTGCAACAATGGACTCGCCGACGCCGTAGTACGCACCCTGGAACAGTATTTCAACGATCTCGACGGCGAAAAACCAGTACCGGTTTACGATATGGTCATAAAGTGCGTTGAAAAACCCATGCTCCGGTTCGTGCTCGAACGTGCCAGCGGCAACCAGAGCACCGCTGCCAGATTGCTTGGCATCAACCGCAATACCCTGCATCGCAAACTGGCTGATTACAACCTGCTGTAACTCCTGCCTGCCTTGTCCGGCCACCATGACCGGAAAAGGTTTTTGTTTTTTCTTTCACGTCTGACCAAGATGAAAATTACCCAGGCCCTGATTTCTGTCTCCGACAAAGAAGGTATCCTCGAATTCGCCCAGGGACTCACCGCGCTCGGCGTCAAACTGCTTTCCACCGGCGGTACTGCCCGGCTTCTGAAGGATGCGGGCCTTGTCGTCACCGAAATCGGCGACCACACAGGTTTTCCCGAAATGCTCGATGGCCGGGTAAAAACCCTGCATCCAAAAGTACACGGCGGCATTCTCGCCCGCCGCGACCTGCCTGAACACATGGCCACGCTTAATAAGCACGGCATCCCAATGATTGACCTCGTTTGCGTCAACCTCTACCCATTCAGGGAAACCGTCGCCCAATCCGGCGTCACGTTGGAAGCCGCTATCGAAAACATCGACATCGGCGGCCCCGCAATGGTGCGTTCCGCCGCCAAGAACTACGCCGGGGTAGCTATCGTTACCGACCCGGCAGATTACGCCCCCATCCTGGCGGAAATGCAGGCCAACGAGGGCGCGTTGCCGCTTGCCACCCGCTTTGGCCTCGCCAAAAAAGCCTTCACCCACACCGCCCGC
>WREK01000020.1 GCA_009779355.1 Betaproteobacteria bacterium
CCGGCGGCGTTTACCGCGACCTGCCCGACAGCATGCCGAAGTACAAGCCCAGCCGCTTCAAGAGCGAGAGCCAGCTCAAGGTGATCAATGCGGCGCGTGAAGGGTCGGTGCTCGATTTCATCGAAGATTTCTTCGAGCGCTTTCCGAAGTGTTGCGACGACTACGAAACGCTGCTCACCGATAACCGTATCTGGAAGCAGCGCACCGTGGGTATTGGCGTGGTGACGCCGGAACGAGCGCTGGCAATAGGCTTTACCGGGCCGATGCTGCGCGGCTCGGGCATTGCCTGGGATTTGCGCAGGAAGCAGCCCTACGAGGTATACGACCGTCTCGATTTCGATATCCCGATCGGCAAGAACGGGGACTGTTACGACCGTTACCTGTGCCGGATGGAAGAGATGCGCCAGTCGACCCGGATCGTCCGCCAATGCATTGAGTGGCTGCGCAAGAACCCTGGACCGGTCATCACTGATGACCACAAAATAGCCCCGCCGAAGCGCGAAAAGGTCAAGAACGACATGGAGGAGCTGATCCATCACTTCAAGCTCTTTTCCGAGGGCTTCCATGTCCCCAAAGGCGAGGTGTATGCCACTATCGAACACCCGAAAGGGGAGTTCGGTGTGTATGCAATTTCGGATGGTGCCAACAAACCCTATCGGGTCAGGCTGCGGTCGGCGGGTTTCGTCCACATGGCGGCAATGGACGAAATGGCGCGCGGACACATGATTGCCGACGTAGTGGCACTCATGGGCACGTTGGATGTGGTGTTTGGTGATGTAGACCGCTGACCGGAGAACGCTTCGCGGAAGAGCCAGATATGTTGAGTCAGGAATCCTTGCAACAGATAGACCGGGAAATTGCCAAGTACCCGCCCGGCAAAAAACAATCGGCGATCGTGTCGGCGTTGCGCATTGCGCAGCAGGAAAAGGGTTGGCTACCGAAGGATGTCATCGAATTCGTGGCCGGTTACATCGGCATCCCGCCGATTGCCGCCTGGGAGGTGGCAACCTTCTACGGCATGTACGACCTCACACGCGTAGGCCGCCACAAGATAACGGTTTGCACCAACCTGCCCTGCGCACTTTCCGGCGGGGTGCATGCGGCTGAGTATCTGAAGAAAAAACTAGGCATTGGTTTCAACGAAACCACACCAGACGGCAAGTTCACCCTCAAAGAAGGGGAGTGTATGGGGGCTTGCGGTGATGCCCCGGTGTTGTTGCATAACAATCACCGTATGTGCAGCTTCATGACAATCGAGAAAATCGACCAAATGCTGGCCGACCTGGAGAAACAATGAGCGAGCACGAACTGATTCTCGCCGGCCTTGACGGCGATCGCACCTGGCGGCTTCAGGATTACGTTGCCAGGGGTGGCTACGAGGCGTTTCGCAAGATCATCAAAGAGAAAACGCCGCCCGATGTCATCATTTCCGAAATAAAGGTTTCGGGCTTGCGCGGGCGCGGTGGCGCGGGTTTTCCGACCGGGTTGAAATGGTCGTTCATGCCGCGCTCCTTCCCCGGCGACAAATATCTGACCTGCAATTCCGACGAGGGTGAGCCGGGTACGTTCAAGGATCGGGACATCCTGCGCTACAACCCACATACGGTGATCGAAGGGATGCTCATCGGCGCTTACGCGATGGGTTGCTCGCGCGGCTACAACTATATCCACGGCGAAATTTTCGAGATTTATCAACGTTTTGAAGAAGCCTTGGACGAAGCGCGCGCCGCCGGACTACTCGGCCAGAATATCCTTGGCAGCGGTTTTTCCTTTGAACTCTTTGCGCATCACGGCTATGGGGCTTATATCTGCGGCGAAGAAACTGCGCTAATCGAATCCGTCGAAGGCAAGAAGGGGCAGCCCCGCTTCAAGCCGCCATTCCCGGCTTCCTACGGCCTGTACGGCAAGCCAACGACCGTCAACAACACCGAAACGTTTGCCTCAGTGCCTTTCATCATGTCGATGGGCGGCGAGGCTTTCCTGAACCTGGGCAAGCCCAATAACGGCGGCACGAAACTCTTTTCGGTTTCCGGCCATGTGCACAAACCCGGCAATTACGAACTTCGGCTCGGTTCCCCGTTTTCCGAACTGCTGGAGATGGCGGGCGGCATGCGTGCCGGGCGCAAACTCAAGGCGGTGATCCCGGGCGGTTCCTCCGCGCCGGTGGTTCCCGCCGATATCATGATGGACTGCACGATGGACTTCGACTCGATTGCCAAGGCGGGCTCAATGCTCGGTTCCGGCGCGGTGATCGTCATGGATGAGACCACCTGCATGGTAAAGGCACTGGAACGCCTGGCATGGTTTTATCACGAGGAATCCTGTGGGCAGTGCACGCCTTGCCGTGAAGGCACGGGCTGGATGTATCGCGTGATACATCGGATCGAAGTCGGCGACGGGCGACCCGAAGACCTCGACCTGCTGCTCTCGGTGGCAGGTAATATCGCGGGCCGCACCGTTTGCGCGCTCGGCGATGCGGCGGCTGGGCCGGTGCAGAGCTTCGTCAAGCATTTTGCCTACGAGTTCGAGTACCACATCGAAAACAAGAGATGCCTGGTTCCTCCTGCGATGCAGGATACCGGCAGCCAAATTTACGTGAGCCAGTCATGCTAGACATTGAAATCGACGGCAAGGCTGTTCAGGTTCCGGAAGGCAGCACCGTGATGGATGCCGCGACCCTGGCCGGCATCTATATCCCTCACTTCTGCTACCACAAGAAGCTGTCGATCGTGGCCAGTTGCCGCATGTGCCTGGTGCAGGTCGAGAAAGCGCCCAAGCCGCTGCCCGCATGTGCCACGCCCGTGATACACGGCATGAAGGTCTGGACCCGCTCAAAGACGGTAATACAGGCGCAGAAAGGGGTCATGGAATTCCTGCTCATCAATCATCCGCTCGATTGCCCCGTCTGCGATCAGGGCGGCGAGTGCCTGTTGCAGGATCTGGCGGTCGGTTACGGTAGCAACCATTCGCGCTACCAGGAAAAAAAGCGCGTGTTCGTCAGCAAGAGTTACGGATCCCTGATCTCCTCCGAAGCAACACGCTGCATCAACTGCACGCGCTGCGTGCGGTTCACCGCCGAAATCGGCGGCGAAATGGAAATGGGGCAGGCGTTCCGGGGCGATCACGCTGAAATCATGACCTTTCTCGGGCGGGCGATCAATTCCGAACTCTCCGGCAACGTCATCGACCTTTGCCCGGTCGGCGCGTTGACCTCCAAACCGTTCCGCTACCGTGCCCGTACCTGGGAATTGTCGCGGCGGCGTTCGGTGAGTCCGCACGATTCACTCGGAACCAACCTTGTCGTCCAGACCAAAGACAGCGAGGTCATGCGGGTGCTGCCCCTGAACAACGAAAAACTCAACGAATGCTGGCTGGCCGATAGGGATCGTTTCTCCTACGAAGCGCTCACGAGCGGGCAGCGCCTGACCTCGCCGATGATGCGCAATGGGGACGACTGGCATCCCGAATCATGGCAAAAAGCGCTCGCGTTCGCTTCCAGCGCGCTACGCACCGTCGTGAGCGAGCAGGGCGGGCACGCGCTTGGCGCGCTGGCTTCCCCGCACTCGACCGTCGAAGAACTTTACCTACTGCAAAAACTGGCGCGTGGCCTGGGATCGGAAAACGTCGATTTCCGCCTGCGCCGCCACGACTTCCGCAGCGATGCCGTGCGCTCCGGGGTTCCCTGGCTCGGCATGACCGTGGTCGATGTGCACGACCTCTGCAGCATCCTGGTCATCGGCAGTTTCCTGCGCAAGGACGCGCCGCTGCTTGCGCAGAAAGTGCGGCATTCCGCGATGCGCCACGGACTGGAGGTATGCACTGTGGGGCCGAACGCCGAAGACTGGCGGATGCCGATGGCTACGCGCGCATTGGTTCCGCCCTCCGCAATGGTGGAGACCCTGGCCGCTATCGCTGCTGCGTTGGCTACGGTAACGGAAAACCCGCTTTCGGGAGATCTATCGGCAAGAGTGCCAACAGAAATTTCGGACGATGCCCAAGCCATTGCAAAGAGCCTCGCGGATGGTGAAAACACAGCGGTATGGCTTGGCAATCTTGCCGAACAGCACCCGCGCGCTGCCGAACTGCACCTGTGGGCGCAGGAAATTGCGCGCCTGGCCGGGGCATCCCTCGGCTTTGTGGGCGAAGCGGCCAACAGTGTTGGGGGCTATCTGGCCAAAGCCGTACCGGGCGTAGGCGGGCTGGACGCACGGGCGATGATCGAATCGCCGCGCCACGCCTACCTCCTGTTTGGGGCCGAACCCGACCTCGATTTCGCCGATGGCGTTGCAACCATGCAGGCAATGGAACGTGCGCGGCTCGTGATTGCGATGAGCGCTTTCGATTCGCCCGCCTTGCGTAAGGTTGCCGATGTGCTGTTGCCGCTGGCCCCATTTACCGAGATGCCGGGAACTTTCGTGAATTGCATTGGGGATGTGCAGAGCTTCGAGGCTTCGACGCATCCACGCGGGGAAGCCCGTCCAGGCTGGAAAATCCTGCGGGTGCTGGGCAACCTGCTCGAACTGCCGGGTTTTGACCAGGACAGTTTCGAGGCCGTGCGCGATGAGGCTTTGCCCGGCACCGGTGATTGCTTCCCATTCAGCAACACCATTGGCAATGTAGCAGCGGTCGAGCCTTCTGCGGCCCGTGTCGAAGCCTTGCAGCGTGTCGCCGACGTGCCGGTTTATTTTGCTGACCCGCTGGTGCGGCGCGCGCCTTCGCTGCAAAAAACAGCCGATGCCGCGGCGCCCGTGGCAAGGATGCCTCTGGCAACACTGACCGCCTTGGGCGTGCAGCCTACCGACAAGGTGCGGGTCAAAGGAACCGGGGGGTCGGTCGAACTTCAGGTTGAGGTGGATGAAAACCTTGCCCCAGGTTGCATCCGTATTGCCGCAGCGCACGCCTCGACTGTGCCGCTTGGCCCCCTACATGGCGAATTGAGCGTGGAGCGACTTTGATGGACGCAATCTTGCAACCGCTTGAAACCTTTTTTGGCCCGACTTGGCCCGTCGTGTGGGCATTGATCAAGATCATCGCCCTGGTCGCGCCGTTGATGGGGGTCGTGGCCTACCTGACGTATTTCGAACGCAAAGTCATCGGTTTCATGCAGTTGCGCGTTGGTCCCAACGTCGTTGGGTACAGGGGGCTGTTGCAGCCGATTGCCGACGCAGTCAAACTGCTTTTCAAGGAAGTCATCATCCCGAGCGGGGCCAGCAAGGGGCTTTTCATCATCGGCCCGATCCTCGCCCTCGCGCCCTCGCTGGCGGCCTGGGCAGTGATCCCGCTCAGCGATGGCTTGGTGGTGGCCGACATCAACGCTGGCCTGCTCTTCTTGATAGCGGTTATCTCGATAGAAGTCTACGGCGTCATCATCGCGGGCTGGGCATCGAACTCCAAATACGCTTTCCTTGGCGCGATGCGGGCAACGGCGCAGATGGTGTCCTACGAGATTTCACTTGGTTTTGCGCTGATCTGCGTGTTGCTGGTATCAGGCACCCTCAACCTGACGGGCATCGTCACCCAGCAGGGGCGGGGCATGTTCGCCGATATGGGGATCGGCTTCCTGTCATGGAACTGGTTGCCCCTGTTGCCAATGTTCGTGATCTATTTCATCTCCGGCATTGCGGAAACCAACCGCGCGCCGTTCGATGTGGTGGAAGGCGAATCCGAGATCGTCGCCGGGCATATGGTCGAGTATTCGGGCATGGCCTTTGCGCTGTTCTTCCTGGCCGAGTACGCCAACATGGTTCTGGTCTCCGCGATGACCTCAATCCTGTTCCTTGGCGGCTGGCTTTCTCCGGTGGGTTTCTTGCCGGACGGGTTTCATTGGATGGCCCTGAAGACGGCGTTCTTCCTGTTCGTCTTCCTGTGGGCGCGTGCCACTTTCCCCCGGTTTCGTTATGACCATGTCATGCGCCTGGGCTGGAAAGTGTTTGTTCCAATCACGTTGGTGTGGGTCGTGGTGGTAGCGGTGTGGGTAATATCTCCGCTGTCGATCTGGAAATAACAAGGTAAAGGGATAGGCCGTGGGAGCCAGGGATTACATTGGAAGCCTGTTCCTCAAGGAACTGATCAAAGGGTTAGCGCTGACCGGACGTCATTTTTTCATGCGCAAACTCACGCAGATGTTCCCCGAGGAAAGAACGCCGTTGAGTCCGCGATTCCGTGGGCTGCATGCGTTACGGCGCTACCCGGACGGCGAGGAGCGCTGTATCGCCTGCAAGTTGTGCGAGGCGATCTGTCCGGCAATGGCAATCACCATCGGTATCAGCGAACGCGAGGACGGTTCGAGACGCACGGATCGTTACGATATTGATCTCAACAAGTGCATCTTTTGTGGTTTCTGTGAGGAAGCCTGCCCAGTGGATGCCATCGTGGAAACGCAGGTTTTTGACTATCACGGCGAGCAGCGCAGCGACCTTTACTACACCAAGAACATGTTGTTGGCGGTAGGGGATCGTTTTAAGGAACAAATCAACGAAGCCAAAGCGGCGGACGCAAAGTACCGGTAATGCATACTGAATCAACTACACGGATGGTCAGGTTTGCCCGGTGGCTGAACCGCCACGGCAGAGAAATTTGAGAAGGGGAATCATGGAATTTTCAACCTTCGTTTTCTACTTTTTTGCGACAGTCCTCGTCGTGGCGGGGTTACGGGTCATTACCGCACGCAACCCGGTACACGCGGCGCTGTTCCTGGTGCTGGCGTTTTTCAGCGCCGGTGGCGTCTGGATGCTGCTGGCTGCCGAATTCCTCGCCCTCACGCTGGTCATGGTCTATGTCGGCGCGGTGATGGTGCTGTTCCTATTTGTAGTGATGATGCTCGACGTCGATTTTGCCCGCCTGCGTGAAGGGTTCTGGAAATACCTGCCGGTAGGGGCGGTCATCGGCATCCTGCTGGTCATCGAAATGGGTCTGGTGCTGGCGAACGGTTTCGGTAGCAAGGAGATGCCTGCGGCAGCGCCAACCATTACCAGCCAGACTGAACCTATCCAGTGCACCAACAACGTCTGCGAATTGGGCCGGGTGCTCTATACCGAGTACGCCTATCCGTTTGAACTCGCGGCGCTGGTGCTGCTGGTGGCGATGATTGCGGCGGTCTCCCTGACGCTACGCCGTCGCTCAGGCCCGTATGCCGACAAGCGCATCTCGCCGGAAGAACAGATTGCCGTCCGTAGCGAAGATCGGATGATGCTGGTGAAGATGGCATCCGAGAAAGAAGTATCCGAAGAGTCCGCCACGCCTGCCGGGACGCAGACGAGCGGAAAGGAAAGACAATGAACATGCGACAAGTGGAGTCACTGACAAGATGCTTTCGCTAACCCACTACCTCACTCTGGGCGCGATACTGTTCGCCATTAGCGTGGCTGGGATTTTTCTCAACCGAAAGAATCTCATCATCATTCTGATGTCGATCGAATTGATGCTGCTGGCAGTCAACATCAATTTCATCGCATTTTCGCGCTATATGGGCGATATCGCCGGACAGGTTTTCGTTTTCTTCATCCTCACCGTGGCGGCGGCGGAATCAGCCATCGGCTTGGCGATTCTCGTTGCCATGTTCCGCAACCATCGCACGATTCACGTGGATGACCTGGATCGCCTCAAGGGATAAGGACCTGACGGACATGAAAACGCTTTATCTTCTCGTGCCGCTTGCGCCGCTTGTCGGAGCAATTATCGCCGGTTTGTTCGGCAGGCAAATCGGGCGCACCGGCGCACACGTTGTCGCCATTGCCGGTGTGCTGGCATCCTTTATCATTTCGGGGATAATTTTCCTGGACGTCCAGGCCGGGAACACCTTCAACGGCACGGTCTACACCTGGATGCAAGCCGGTGGGGTGGATTTCGAAATCGGTTTCATGATCGACAAACTGTCTGTGCTGATGATGTTGGTCGTCACTTTCGTGTCTCTGATGGTGCACATCTACACAATCGGCTACATGTCCGAAGATCCCGGTTATCAGCGGTTTTTCAGCTATATCTCGCTCTTCACCTTCTCGATGCTGATTCTGGTGATGTCCAATAACTTCCTCCAGCTTTTCTTCGGATGGGAAGCGGTAGGGCTGGTTTCTTACCTGCTCATTGGTTTCTGGTTCAAGCGCCCGACGGCGATTTACGCCAACTTAAAGGCGTTTTTGGTCAATCGCGTGGGAGATTTCGGTTTTCTGCTCGGCATCGCCCTGATCGTTGCCCACACCGGTAGCCTCGCTTATACAGAAGCGTTCGGTTCTGCGCAGGAACTGGTGGGGAAGGAAGTGGTGGGTACCGGCTGGCCCTTGCTCACCACGATCTGCATCTGCCTGTTCATTGGCGCGATGGGCAAATCGGCGCAGATCCCGCTGCATGTGTGGCTGCCCGATTCGATGGAAGGCCCGACGCCAATTTCCGCATTGATCCACGCCGCAACGATGGTCACGGCAGGCATTTTCATGGTGGCGCGGATGTCGCCGCTCTTTGAACTATCGGAAACCGCGCTTTCCTTCGTGTTGGTCATCGGGGCAACTACGGCGCTTTCTATGGGTTTCCTCGGCATCGTCCAGAACGATATCAAGCGCGTGGTGGCGTATTCCACCCTGTCACAGTTGGGTTACATGACGGTAGCGCTTGGCGTGTCGGCCTATTCGGCAGCCATCTTCCACCTGATGACGCATGCTTTCTTCAAGGCCCTCCTCTTCCTTGCGGCGGGTTCAGTCATCATCGGCCTGCATCATGACCAGGACATACGCAACATGGGCGGCCTGCGCAAGTACATGCCGATTACCTGGGTAACTTCGCTCATCGGTTCGCTGGCTCTGATCGGAACGCCGTTCTTCTCCGGTTTTTATTCCAAGGATTCGATTATCGAGGCGGTACATGTTTCCTCGATTCCCTTTGCGGGTTACGCGCTTTTCTGTGTGCTCGCGGGGGTGTTCGTGACCGCGTTCTATTCCTTCCGGATGTATTTCCTCGTCTTCCACGGCGAGGAACGGTTCGGAAAAGCACATGACCATGATCATGGGCACGGGCATGACGAAGAGCATCACGGCCTTGCACCGGGACAGAAGCCGCACGAATCGCCGCTGGTGGTGACCCTGCCGTTGATCCTGCTGGCGATTCCGTCTGTCGTGATCGGCTTTTTCACCATCGAGCCGCTGTTATTCGGGGAGTGGTTTGGCTCTTCGATCATTGTTGGGGAAAATCACGCTGCCGGTTTCAGGGAAATCGCGGAGTCATTCCACGGTGCGGCAGGCATGGCCCTGCACGGTCTCATGGGCGCACCGTTACTGGCCCTGGCCGGGATTGTGACCGCCTGGGTGTTCTACCTGCGCAAGCCTGAATTGCCTGCCGCCATCCGACAAAAGTTTGCCGGCATCTATACTCTGCTGGAAAACAACTATTACTTCGACCGTTTCAACGAGATTGTTTTCGGGAGCGGTTCATGTGCGCTGGGCACCAGGTTATGGCGCAGTGGTGAACAGGGTTTGATCGACGGTGTCGGGGTATCGGGTTCGTCCCGGCTAGTGACGCTGATGGCGCGTATCACCGGGTTGTTCCAGACCGGCTACCTGTATCAGTACGCCTTCACCATGATCGTCGGGGTATTTGTCCTGCTGACTTTCTGGGTTTCCTTCAGGTGAGCGGGGCATAACGAGAGCGAACGCGCCGCGAATGGCGCATTGAACGGAAAGCAACGATGACGGACATTCCCTTCCTCAGTCTGGCGATATGGATACCAATACTCGGTGGGCTGCTGGTGCTGGCTACCGGGCCGGATGCCAATGCCCGCATGGCGCGCATAGCGGCGCTACTGACCGCTATCCTGGGCTTCGCCGTAACCCTTCCGCTCTACTTCAGTTTCGATGCGGGCTCCTTCACTATGCAGTTTGAAGAAATACGGCCATGGATCGAATATTTCAATATCAATTACCACCTCGGCATAGACGGCATCTCGCTGTGGTTCGTGCTGCTGAATGCCTTCATCACCATCATCGTGGTGATCGCGGGATGGGAGGTCATCCAGAGCCGGGTAGCGCAGTACATGGCCGCCTTTCTGATCATGTCCGGCCTGATGAACGGCATTTTCACGGCGCTTGACGGTGTGCTCTTCTACATATTCTTTGAAGCCTCGCTGATTCCGCTTTACCTCATCATCGGCATCTGGGGTGGGCCAAACCGGGTTCATGCGGCGTTCAAATTCTTCCTCTTCACGCTGGCCGGTTCGCTGCTGATGCTGCTGGCGCTCATCTATCTTTACAACTCGACCGGCAGTTTCGCGATTCTCGACTGGCATCGCGCCATATTGCCGATGGGCGCGCAGACGTTGATTTTCTTCGCATTCCTTGCCGCCTTCGGGGTCAAGGTACCAATGTGGCCGGTACATACATGGTTGCCGGAAGCCCACGTCGAAGCGCCCACGGGCGGTTCGGTGGCGCTGGCAGCCATCGCCCTGAAACTCGGTGCTTACGGCTTCGTCCGGTTTGCGTTGCCTATCGTGCCGGATGCGTGCAAAGAATTCACTTGGCTCGTCGTCGGGCTATCGCTGGTTGCAGTGGTCTACATTGGTTTTGTGGCATTGGTGCAAACCGACATGAAAAAGCTCGTCGCCTATTCCTCGGTTTCGCACATGGGGTTTGTCACCCTTGGTTTCTTTCTGTACAACCAGCTTGGTATCGAAGGCGCGCTGGTTCAGATGGTTTCCCACGGCTTCGTTTCCGGCGCGATGTTCCTTTGTATCGGCGTACTTTACGACCGCCTGCACTCGCGCCAGATTGCCGATTACGGCGGCGTAGTAAACACCATGCCGAAATTTGCCGCCTTCTTCATGCTCTTCGCAATGGCAAACGCCGGCCTGCCTGGGACAAGCGGCTTTATCGGCGAATTCACCGTTATCCTTGCCGCAATGAAGAACAGCTTCCCGATTGCCCTCTTCCTGGCGAGCAACTTGATTCTCGGTGCGGCCTACACGCTGTGGATGTACAAGCGTGTGGTGTTCGGCGAAGTGGCAAACGAAAATGTGGCAAAACTTACCGATATCAACCAACGTGAATTCTTTTTCCTTGCCTTGCTCGCCTTCTTCGTACTGGCGGTAGGTCTGTATCCCTTCCCCCTTACCGATGTGATGCATGCCTCGGTGAGCCATCTTCTTGAGCATGTCAGTGACAAAATGCTCCCGCTACCGCCTCTCTGAACAGGTGCAGCCCGATAACGGACGATCAAAAGATGAACTTTGATGTTTCCAATCTTTACTCGGCGACGGCAGAAATTTTTGTCGCAATAATGGTTCTGGCGATCATGCTGGCGACGGCTTTCGCTCGTAGCATTGCGCGCGGCTTGGCCTACGCGTTTGTCCAGGTAACGCTGATCGTGGCGGCCTTCATCACGTTCTTTACCCTGGATCCCGGAAGTGATTTTGCTTTCAACAATATGTTCGTGCGCGACCAGACGGGCAGCGTCCTCAAGCTGACGGTGTATCTCTCGATGATGGTTGCGCTGCTCTACGGACGCGGCTATCTCGCCGACCGTAAGCTCGACCGCCCCGAGTATTACCTGCTGGCGCTCCTGGCCACTCTCGGCATGATGGTCATGGTTACCGCCAACCACCTGCTGTCCCTCTACGTCGGTTTAGAAATGATGTCGCTTGCGCTCTACGCGCTGGTGGCGTTTGACCGTGATTCGGTGCGCTCCACCGAGGCCGGGATGAAGTATTTTGTGTTGGGTGCGCTTGCCTCCGGCCTGCTGCTCTACGGCATGTCGATGATCTATGGTGCGACCGGTTCGCTGGAGTTGCCTGTGGTGAAAAATGCCGTACTTGGCGTGAAGGATCCCAAGATGGTGATGGTGCTGCTCTTGGGCATCGTCTTTCTCATTGCCGGTATTTCGTTCAAGCTGGGTGTTGTGCCTTTTCACATGTGGGTACCCGATGTTTACCAGGGTTCACCAACCGCCGTAACGCTCATCCTGTCCAGCGCGCCCAAACTCGCTGCTTTCGCGCTGGCAATACGCCTGCTGGCGGGCGCTTTGCCCGACCTCGTCGGACACTGGCAGAGCATGCTGCTGTTCGTTGCCGCAGCATCCATCGTCCTTGGCAATTTCGCGGCGCTGGCACAGCACAACATCAAGCGCATGCTGGCCTACTCCGGCATTTCGCACATGGGATTCATGTTGTTGGGGCTGCTTTCCGGCGGCGATGGCACGGGTTACAGCAGCGCCATGTTTTATACCATTACCTACGCGCTCATGACGTTAGCCGCGTTCGGCATGGTCGTTCTGCTCGCGCGAGAGGGGTTTGAGGCCGAAAACATCGAGGATTTCAAGGGGCTCAATCGCCGTAGCCCCTGGTTTGCGCTGCTCATGCTCTTCGTGATGTTCTCAATGGCAGGCATCCCATTCTTCGTCGGTTTCTTTGCCAAGCTCTCCGTGCTCCAGGCAGTGATACATGCCGGTTATCTCTGGGTTGCGGTGTTGGCGGTCGTGATGTCGCTCATTGGCGCCTTCTTCTATCTGCGCATCGTCAAAATCATGTACTTCGATGAGCCGGTAGACGATACCCCCATCAAAGCATCGGGCGAACTACGAATAATGCTGTCGATCAACGGAGTGGCCATTGCCCTGCTCGGACTCATGCCTGGGACGCTGCTGAAATGGTGTGAAGAAGCCATGAAGACGGCGTTTATGGTTGGCGGTTGAGCGGAGAGGGAAAAAGCATAATATGAATGCCACGGTCTGGATTGTGGTGGGCCTTGCCTGCGTGGCGGCCAATTTGCCTTTTCTATTTGAACGTGTGCTGTTCATATGGTTCCGCTCCTCGGGAAAAGGGTTCGGTTGGCGGTTCCTGGAACTGCTTGTGCTCTACTTGGTCATTGGCGGGCTTGCATTCCTGCTGGAAAAGAACGCTTATGGCAGTATTTATCCGAAAAACTGGCAATTTTACGTGGCTACACTTTGCCTGTTTCTCGTGTTTGCCTTTCCGGGGTTCGTCTATTGTCACCTGTGGCGCCGCAACCGCCGCCGTGCCGTGGAGACACCACGCGGGCAGGAATAAATCAATCCGTGTGTAGGCGGCAGGTACAATCTGCCTTCAGTTTTTATTAACTTCTTCAACCCACGCGCACGGGTTTCTCATGAGTCAGGAAGTATCCTCCCGCTCTACCTGGTCCAACCGCTGGGCCTTCATCCTCGTCACCATCGGCTCTGCCGTCGGGCTCGGCAATATCTGGAAGTTCTCCTATATCGCTGGCGCAAGCGAGGGGAGCGTAGGGGTATTCGTTGTCGTTTACCTGGCCTGTGTTGCCCTCATCGGGTTGCCGCTCCTCATGGCAGAAATCCTCATCGGCAGGCGTGGGCGGGGCAATCCCGTCGCTGCCATGCTCAATACTGCCGAAGAATCCGGTAATTCTTCGTGGTGGGCCCTACTCGGATGGGCCGGGATATTCGGCGCGCTAATGATATTGTCATTTTATAGCGTGGTCTCCGGATGGATGGTGGACTACTTCTGGCAATATCTCGCGAAAGGTGTGCAGGTCAATACGCCGGAAGAAACAAAGGCGGCTTTTGACGCCATGATGGCCGACCCCTGGCGCTTAAGTTTTTGGCACACCATCTTCATGATCCTTACTGTGGGCGTCGTGGCGCGGGGCGTGGTAAGCGGGATTGAAATCGCCAACAAGATCATGATTCCGATGCTTTTCCTGATCCTGATTCTGCTGACCCTGTGGGGCGCGGCGGCAGGCGACATGCCGACGGCGCTACGTTTCATGTTCAATCTCAAAGTCGAAGCCATCAAGGCCGGTGTCGTCATCGATGGGATGGGCCATGCCTTTTTCTCATTGAGCCTTGGGATGGGAGCCATCATGGCCTACGGCTCCTATCTCGACAAAGATACGAATATCGGCAATACCTGTTTATGGATTGCGATAGTCGGCGCCTTGATCGGTTTGCTTTGCGGGGCAGCCATCTTTTCGTTGACTTTCGGCTATGGGCTGACGCCTGCCGCCGGGCCGGGCCTCATCCTCCAGACCCTGCCGCTTGCCTTCTCCGATATGCCCGGCGGGCGGATATTCGCCGTATTCTTCTTCCTTCTGGTTATTTTTGCCGCCTGGACATCGTCCATTTCACTACTGGAGCCTTTCGTTTCCTGGCTCACCGAACGGTTCGGTATCCGCCGTTCTTTTGCTGCATGGGGAACGGCATTGCCGGTATGGCTGCTCGGGGTAGCTGTTTGCCTGTCGTTCAACGAATGGGCGCGGTTCAAGATTCTTGGCCGCATCCTTTTCGAGATGCTGGATCATCTCGCCACACGCTTCATGATGCCGCTCTCCGGGCTTGCTATTGCCATCTACGTTGGCTGGAGGCTTGGCAAAGTGATCGTCTTGGACGAGATACGCCTGAAACAGCGTATGTTCCGCCTGTGGTTCAACGTGGTGCGCTTTATCGTACCGGTTGGCATCACAATGATATTCCTCTACGAATTGGTTCTGCGGGATTGGTTCAAATAGAATTCAACAACACTTCGCCGGAACTTGCCCGCGAATCCGGCCCTGCTTTCATGAAGAACGAAATGAAACCCATCACACTGGACGATATTGCCGTCGGAGACCGTTACCTGAGCCGGGAATTCCCGCTCGATACCGCGCAAATCAAGGATTTCGCCAGCAATTTCGACCCACAGCCCTTTCACTTGGATGAAACTGCTGCTGCGCAATCTTTTTTCGGGGGGCTTGCCGCCAGCGGCTGGCACACAGCAGCAATGACCATGCGCCTGATGGTGGAAAGCGTCCCTTTTGCGGGTGGCCTCATTGGCGCAGGCGTTGAAATTTCCTGGCCGCGCCCTACCCGTCCCGGCGACATACTGCGCACCGAGAGCACCATCCTCGACATTGTGCCGTCCCAATCCAGGCCCGACCGGGGAATCGTCACCCTGCAAACCGACACATTCAACCAGAACGGCGAACAGTTACAGAAACTGGTGTCGAAGCTGCTGGTGTTTCGGCGCGGGGCTGATTGAGTTGCCGTAACCCCCACAGCAATTGCCCAAAGCACGCCGATGACTTTCATCGATCTCCCCCAGATGATTTCCGCCTCCGGCAGCGTGATGCTGCCCGGCTCCAAAAGCATTTCCAACCGCGCGTTGCTTCTGGCCGCGCTTGCGCAAGGGGAGACGGAATTGCGGGCCTTGCTGGATTCCGACGATACGGCGCGGATGCGCGAGGCGCTGGCAACGTTGGGTGTGGCGATGTCGGCGGCAGGCGAAGATGGTTTACGGGTGTCAGGTTCAAACGGACGGTTTCCCGTGCGACAGGCGGAGCTTTTTCTTGGCAATGCGGGAACGGCTTTCCGATCCCTGACGGCGGTGCTGGCTTTCGCGGGCGGGGAGTATGTATTAAAGGGCGTGCCCCGGATGCACGAGCGCCCTATTGGCGATTTGGTCGACGCACTCGTGACCTGTGGGGCAAGCATCAAGAGCCTTGAAAAGGAAGGTTTCCCGCCGCTTTTAATCCGCCCTGCCGTCATTCGTCCCTGCAGCGTGGTGAAGATACGTGGGGATGTGTCCAGCCAGTTTCTGAGCGGCCTCTTGATGGCATTGCCGCTTGCCGGGGCGCAAGTGACGGTGGAAGTCGAAGGCGAACTGATTTCCAAGCCCTATGTCGATCTGACGTTGAACCTGATGGCGCGCTTCGGCGTGGCCGTGGAACGGGAGGGCTGGCGGGCGTTTTCAATTCCTGCCGGGGCGCGTTATCGCTCGCCCGGCCTCTATCGGGTGGAAGGCGACGCTTCGTCGGCTTCCTATTTCCTCGCTCTTGGGGCAATCGGCGCGGGCGCGGGGAACCCCGTCCGCGTGATCGGTGTGGGCAAGGACGCGGTTCAGGGGGATGTGCGTTTTGCGGATGCGCTGACGGCCATGGGAGCAACGGTGGAGGCAGGGGAAAACTGGATTTCCGCCGCCCGGCCCGCGGACGGCAAGCCGCTCACGGGCATTCACCTGGACTGCAACCATATCCCCGACGCGGCCATGACACTGGCCGTAGCAGCCCTCTTCGCGCAAGGGGAAACCACGCTCGCCAACATCGGCAGTTGGCGGGTGAAGGAAACCGACCGCATCGCCGCGATGGCTGCCGAATTGCGCAAATTGAACGTGCGGGTGGAAGAAGGCGCGGATTTTCTGAAGGTCGTTCCGCCGGACGCGGCACATCCGCTTTTACCCGCCGTCATCGATACTTACGACGACCATCGCATGGCGATGTGTTTTTCGCTTGCCACGTTCGGCGTACCGTTGCGCATTCATGACCCCGGTTGCGTAGCAAAGACGTTTCCCGGTTATTTCGCCTGCTTCAATACCGTTGCGCGGCCCGCGCCGGTCATTGCCATCGACGGACCCACCGCTTCCGGCAAAGGAACGGTTTCCGTGCGGGTTGCCCAGGCGCTAGGGTTCAATTACCTCGATTCCGGCGCGCTCTACCGCCTCACCGCGCTGGCCGCACGGGAAGCGGGCGTGGATTGGGCGGACGAAACGGGTGTTACGGCCATTGCTTCCAGGTTGGACGCGGAGTTCCACGCGGGCGGTGTGCGCCTGAACGGCAGGGAAGTGTGCGAGGCAATCCGGGACGAGGACATTTCTTCCGGGGCTTCAAAAGTGGCGGCACTGCCCGCCGTGCGCGAGGCGTTGCTGTTCCGGCAACGGACGTTTCATCGTGCGCCGGGGCTGGTCGGCGACGGGCGCGACATGGGTTCCGTCGTGTTTCCCGGCGCGCAACTGAAGATTTTCCTGACGGCAAGCCCTGCGATCCGCGCTGTGCGCCGCACCCAGCAATTACTGGAACGCAACGAACCTGCCGAGCTTTGCGCCATTCAGGCCGACCTCGAAGCGCGGGACGTACGTGACTTGAACCGCCCCGTCGCGCCGCTCAGGCAGGAAGCAGACGCGCTGCTGCTGGATACCGAGCATCTCAGCATCGACGAAGCCGTGGCAAAGGTGCTGGGCTGGTTTACGGATAGTTCCTGCGGATGATGGCAAACTGGCACAATTCTTTTTGTGCCACAACGGATCTGTCGCGGAAAAAAACAGCAAAAGGGTTGTGCAGCGTTTCCCTAAAGTGAGAGATGCGAAGAATGTTCTTGTGCGGCTTGTGCGGCTTGTGCGTCGGCCTGCTGATTTTGAAGGGGCGCGCCGTATGTTGTTTTGCCGTGTTTGCCCCGGTCAAGTGATTGGGCAAACGCCTTGAACGGGGCGGGCAGCACTGCCCCGGGGCGGAATGGTCCCCAAACCTGTTGGTTGTCGTCGTCGATTATCCTTACCCAATATCCCGCAAGAAGATAATAATAGATTGCCCGACACACGTCTCCATGCCGCCGTGACCGCGTAGTCATCACAATCTCACCGTCTGGATCATAATCCTGTGTACCGGAAAAGCTCCGGACAGCTTCCACTCTGTAAAACATGGCCGCACCCTGTAATTCATCGTAAAACTGATTTCGGTTTGAAACCCTGCCCTTCAGGGCGGAAAGACGAACCCCGGCCCGAAGGGGCGGAGTTTCGGCGAGTCTTTGGAAGGGGTACAAACCCCTTCCAAAAGTTTGTTGAACCGGCCTGAAAGCCGGTTCTGAATAGTTGTTAGTGACTGCATATTATAACATACAGATTTTTATTGCAACGTCGTAATGCCATAAAAATGGTTGAAAATATACCCCTCTTTACATATGTTTACAGATCAGGCTGACGCATCCGATAGAGTATTGAAAAATCAGCCGTTCGTCCCACTATCAAACCGGCAACCGGATATACGACAAAAACTTTATAACTTGTTGATTTTAAATGGGTTATTCGCATGCGCAAAGGTTGCCAGATCAATAATGCCGGCCGGCTTATCGCTACCTTGAAACCGGTGCGTTATCCCGTATAATGTCGCCCCGGTCACGCCGGGGCCGACGATGCGCTTTTCATGGCACATGTCGGAGTATTTGTGTTTACACGAACATTTTCATGGAATGAATAGCATGAATTTGCAAGTTAAAAAACTCGCTGACTTTGATGTGCGTGGCAAAAGAGTTTTTATTCGCGCCGACCTTAACGTGCCGCAGGATGAAGCGGGCAACATCACGGAAGACACCCGTATCCGCGCTTCCGTACCAACCATCCGGTATTGTCTCGACCAGGGCGCGGCGGTGATGGTGACGTCTCATCTTGGCCGCCCCGTCGAGGGCAAACTCGGCCCTGAAGATACCCTGTCCCCGGTAGCCGTGCGCCTTGGGCAGTTGCTCGGCCAGCCAGTGAAACTCATCCCCGATTGGGTCGATGGCGGTTTCACCATCGAACCGGGACAAGTGGTGCTGCTGGAAAATTGCCGCTGCAACATCGGCGAAAAGAAAGACGATGAGACGTTGTCGAAAAAAATGGCGGCGCTCTGCGATGTCTACGTGAACGATGCTTTCGGAACCGCACACCGCGCCGAGGCCACCACGCACGGCATTGCCCGCTTCGCGCCTGCTGGCTGCGCTGGCCTATTGATGAGCGCGGAAATTGAAGCCCTCTCCCTTGCGTTAGGCAATCCCAAACGCCCGCTTGTCGCTATCGTCGGCGGGGCAAAGGTTTCAAGCAAACTCACCATCCTGAAATCGCTTGCCGGGAAGGTAGACCAGCTCATCGTCGGCGGCGGCATCGCCAATACTTTCCTGTTGGCTTCGGGCAAGCGCATCGGGGAATCGCTCGCAGAACCCGATCTGGTGAAAGAAGCGCATGCCGTCATGGATTTGATGCGCGCACGCGGCGCGGAAGTGCCACTCCCAGGTGATGTGGTCGTCGCTGACGAAGTCTCGGCGCTTGCCCGTGCCAACAAGGTTTCCATCGATGAAGTCGGCCCTCACGACCGTATCTTGGACATCGGCCCAAAGAGCTCCGCGCATCTGGCGCAGATCGTCGCCAACGCAGGCGTCATCGTCTGGAACGGCCCGGTAGGCGTGTTCGAACACCCCCAATTCGCAGGCGGAACCAAGATGCTCGCTTCGGCCATTGCGCACTCGCAAGCGTTCTCGGTTGCGGGCGGCGGCGACACGTTGGCGGCCATCGCCAAATTCGACATTGCCCGCGACGTGGGCTATATCTCAACGGGCGGCGGCGCTTTCCTGGAGTTCCTCGAAGGCCGAACCCTGCCTGCCATTGCTGCGCTGCAAGCGCGTTACCAGGATTGAATATGAGTCTCATCAGTATCGGCCAAATTGAGCTGAAAACCGTCTTTCACGGCACGCCGGGTTTGCCTGTGATCCTGCTGATCCAGGGACTCGGTACGCCACTCACGCGCTGGCCAATGGCTCTGATCGAAAAACTGGCCGCTGCCGGTTTTCGCGTCATCGCTTTCGACAACCGCGATATTGGCCTCTCCACCCGGATGGATGCTCTCGGCCTACCCGATATCCGGCAGATGATGAACCTCAAATCTTTCGCGTTGCCGTTTCCGGGGATGTTACCCAAGTTATCTGCCCGGCCTAGCTCCCTTCCCTATACGCTTGTCGATATGGCCGGCGACGCGGTGGGCCTGCTCGACGTACTCGGGGTCAAAGCGGCGCACATCGTCGGTGCGTCGCTGGGCGGTATGGTGGCGCAACTGGTCGCTACCCATCATCCCGAACGCTGCCTGTCGCTGACTTCCATCATGTCTTCGAGCGGCAACCCTCTGCTTCCGCCCCCCACGGCTGCCGCCCTGCATGCGCTGTTCGCGCCGCTACCGGGCGAGTGTGACGAGGCTTCGCTCGTCGAGGACAGCATCTGGCGGCAAAAAACGCTGATGAGTCCCGGATATCCCACGCCGGACGAGGAATTGCGCGCCATGTTTACCGCTGAATACCGGCGTGGCGGTTTTCATCCGGCGGGTGTCATCCGCCAACTATTGGCACTCCTTGCAGCAGGCGACCGGCGCACGCAACTGATGAAGGTTCGGGTTCCGACCGTAGTTCTGCATGGTCTCGACGACCCGCTCATCAATGTTGCTTGTGGACGTGACACGGCGGCAGTCATCCCCGGTGCGGAATTTCGCACCATTCCCGGCATGGGGCACGATTTCCCCGAGGCGCTTGCAGGGGAATTCGCTTCTGCGATTTTGTCGGCAGCGCAACGCTAGTAAACAGTTCGGCCAGAACTGCCTACGCGCCTGTCATACGAGGTCATGCGCCGCTCTTCTCTTATTCGTCCCGGACTGCACATTGGCATCCCATACGGGTAAGACTCGCTACGGCGCTGCGTAAGGCGGCGGTCGTTGTATTGGATATAGGTGCACATGTGTTTTATGTGGGGGCACCCGCCCAAAGGCAGGGCGGGCGCTTCCGATTTCAGCAACCGCTTGCCGGCAATGGCTAGCGCAGACTCGCATGGATTTTCACAAATCCGCAGTTCTACAGCGTTGAACTTGTACGCTCGCAAAGGGGATTTGTTCATCCCCGATGTCGACGTGCTGCCATGATGGCTCCTGTAATTGCGTTTTTCCACCCGTGCCCTCATGTGGAACGCTGCTACGTAAGCCAATCCGGCAATCAGCAGAAGCAGGAACATCCATGCAATAGCGTTCATTGTTTCCCACGTCATATTCTTGGCAAGTGTCATCATTATATCGACTTGCCCTTTTCACTCGCGTGATATATCCATCCCTCACGTGCAAATTCCGGTTCGGGTGGCTCGCGGAACGACCTGTTTGCGGGATAAAATGCCGCTTCGATTCGAATTTTTTTAACGTATTGCACCCGGTTGAATAGTGCCGGGATATGGAGAGAACCGATGCCCCTCGTATCCATGCGCCAATTGCTTGATCACGCAGCCGAAAACGGTTATGGCCTGCCTGCTTTCAACGTCAACAATCTGGAACAAGTCCAAGCCATCATGGAGGCCGCCGTGCAGACGGATAGCCCCGTCATCATGCAGGCATCCGCCGGCGCGCGCAAATATGCGGGAGAGGCGTTCCTGCGCCATCTCATCGATGCGGCAGTGGAATCCTGTCCACACATCCCGGTGGTGATGCACCAGGATCATGGGCAGAGCCCGGCAATATGCATGGGAGCAATCCGTTCGGGCTTTTCCAGCGTGATGATGGACGGTTCGCTGCTCGAAGACGGCAAGACCCCCTCTTCCTACGAATACAACGTTGCCGTGAGCCGCGAGGTGGTGAAATTCTCGCATGCCATCGGTGTGACGGTGGAAGCCGAACTTGGCTGCCTTGGCTCGCTCGAAACCGGTGAGGCCGGCAAGGAAGACGGGGTCGGAGCGGAAGGCCGCCTCGATCATTCAATGCTGCTTACCGACCCCGACCAAGCGGCGGATTTCGTGCGGCAAACCGATTGCGATGCGCTTGCCATTGCGATCGGCACGAGCCACGGTGCATACAAGTTCACACGCAAACCCACCGGCGACATTCTCGCCATCGACCGCGTGAAGGCCATTAACGCCCGGTTGCCCAATACCCATCTGGTCATGCACGGTTCCAGTTCGGTTCCGCAGGAATTGCTGGCAATCATCCGGCAATACGGTGGCGACATGAAAGAGACCTACGGCGTACCTGTCGAGGAAATCCAACTCGCAATCAAGTACGGCGTCCGTAAAATCAACATCGACACCGACATCCGGCTTGCCATGACCGGGGCCATCCGAAAATTCATGGCCAAAAACCCGTCCAAATTCGACCCGCGTGAATACAACATACCCGCGCGCGAAGCCGCCAAGGCGGTCTGCGTTGCCCGGTACGAAGCTTTTGGCTGTGCCGGATTCGCTTCTCGGATCAAGGCCATCCCACTCGAAAAAATGGCTTTGCGTTACAAAGAAGGCGAACTAGCCCAGACCGTTCGCTAGTCCAGTGCAATTTTTTTGTGCCCGGCGCTAACCATGCGCCGGACAAGCAATGAGGGGGCATGCAATGTCCAAGGCCAACCTGAAACTACACGTTGCTTTTGAGTTTGACATTGCCGCACCCGATGTGCTGCTGGAGCACGACCATGCCGCCTTATGCCAGAAACTCAACGACATGCTCGGGCCGCTCGTGCTTCAGGGCATGCCCAAGGTCACAACAACCCAGCTTGCCAAGGCAGGCGCCAGCATTGTCAAGCATCATTACCATCTCGACGCGAAAAGTCTCTGCGTCCCGGTGATCGACCACGCGGTCATGGTCGCTGCGGCGCCTCACCTGACCGACGAAGAATTCCACAGTCTGGCTTGCCAGCTTGCGGGAAAAATGCCGGAAGACCCTATGGAGTTGCAGCGCCTTTTGCGGCGGCGCGCACTGGCGATGGTCAATGAGTACCGTCTCGTACCCTGCCAGGTCGAAGGTAAGCTGAAATCGGGCGGCACATTTACGGATATCACGCTCGATGCCACACTCAATCTCACCAACGGTAGCGTCATGGTCGATGAACCTCATCGGCATAACCACTTGCAGCAGGGGATTGGTGTCGTCACTCTGGTGGCAGCAGCCGTACGGATCACTGGCAATTGCGAAGGGCACACGCTTTCCGGCCCGGTTATCAACGTCTCGATTGCCGACATTTCCAAGTCGCGTGACGCGTTGATACAACTCTGGCAGGCAAACAATTGATTTTGGTGGATATCTTTCGCGCCCGCCGCGCCCGCCTGCTTGCCTCTTTGACGGCACAGGGCGGCGGCGTGGCAGTCATTCCCACAGCCCCCGAGCGTGAGCGCAACCGGGGAACCAACTTCCCCTACCGCGCCGACAGCCAGTTTTTCTATCTCTGCGGTTTCCGTGAGCCGGAAGCCGTGCTCGTCCTCATCGCGGGCGATTCGCCACGCCAGTTTCTTTTCTGCCGCGCCAAAAACGAAGAACAGGAGGCCTGGACGGGCTGCCGGTATGGGCCGGAGGCCGCCGCTGGGCATTTTGGCTTCGATTCGGCCTGGCCCATCGACGAGCTTGACCGCAAGCTGCCCGAACTGCTCATCAACCAGCCCGCGCTCTGGACGAGCTTGGCCTTTGAGCCGGAATGGGACAGGCGCATCCTTGCCGCAATAAAAACCGTGCGCGCCAGTATCCGCTCCGGCGACACCGCGCCGGGGACTGTGCATGAAATCTCCGTAGCGCTCGACGAGATGCGTCTTACCAAGGATGAGACAGAAATAGCAGCCATGCGCCGTGCAGGCGATATCTCTGCCGCTGCCCACTGCCGGGCAATGCGCGCTACGTGTCCGGATCGTTTCGAATATGAGATCGAAGCCGAGTTGATTCATGCGTTCCGTGCCGCAGGCAGCCAGTCCCTTGCCTACCCGCCCATCGTCGCCAGTGGCCCGAACGCCTGCGTGCTGCATTACACCGATAACGATCGCCGCATGTTGGACGGCGAGTTATTGCTGATCGACGCCGGTTGCGAACTCGACGGCTACGCTTCCGACATTACACGTACCTTCCCGGTCAATGGCCGTTTTAGCGGCTCACAGCGCGACCTTTATCAACTCGTGCTGGCCGCCAGCCACACCGCACGCGCGCAAGTGCGCCCCGGAAACGGCTGGAATGCGCCGCATGAAGCCGCCGTAGCCATGCTCACACAGGGATTCGTCGACCTGGGTCTGCTCAAGGGAGAAGTGCAAGAACTGATAAAAACGCAAGCCTACCGCCGTTTCTACATGCACCGCACCGGGCACTGGCTCGGCATGGACGTTCATGACACAAGCTGCTACAAAACAGATGGGCAATGGCGTCCGTTCGTGCCGGGCATGACGCTTACCATCGAACCCGGCTGCTACGTCCGCCCGGCGGACGACGTGCCGGAAGCCTTCTGGAACATCGGCATCCGTATCGAAGACAACGTCCTGGTCACTCCCGACGGCTGTGAAATACTGACTGAAAACGTGCCGCGTGAAATCGACGCTATTGAAAATCTGATGCGGGACGAAAACCTTTGATGCCCCTCTCCCCCCGTCCCTCTCCCGGCGCTTTGCGCCACCCCAAGCTACGCGATCTTGCCATGTCAATGAAAAACCTGCCTATAGAGGCAAGGTACGGATAATGAAAATGGGGAAACATATCATGATGGGGGTTGAAAGATGAGCAAAGTGTGGATGGCACTGTTGGTGTCGCTTTTATGTGTCTTCGCGCCTGTTCAGGCTTACGCCCTGAGCGAGGAAGAGAAGATAACGATGCTCATAGAATCAGTCAGGGATACCCCTGAAGGTACGAAATTCATACGAAACGGCAAGGCATACGATGTCGCCGATGCGGTATCTCACCTCAACCTCAAGCATTCAAAGGCAAAATCGAGGGTGACAACCGCTGAAGAGTTCATAAAGCATGTCGCATCCGGCTCTTCTGTTTCCGGAAAGGCGTATCTGATACGGTATCCCGACGGGACGACCATTACCACAGCCGCGTTTTTTACCGAAAGGCTGCGCGGGCTGAAGGACGAGAGGTGATGAGTGGAATTCGCATATATAGGGTGTAAGGGGAATAGAGGGTAACATCCTTTGCGCGGACTACGAGTACCCCTGCACGTTGCAGGGGCAAGGGGATGACTGTGATGTTGGGGTGCGCAAAGCTCATCCCAGCCTATATCGCTCATGCACCTGGCGTCGTCGACCGCGCCGGACAACCGCCGGAGACTGCGCGCGAGGCCGGGCAAGAGATGCCAGGGATTTTGTCGATCCGATTTCATCTTGCAGTTGTACTTCAAAACCATTCATGTATAATAATACATTATGTATATTTTATGTTGAATAAATGCGGCTCGGTTATCCTTGCCGTGGCATTTGACCCGGTTGCGGTATAAAAATATACAGCAGGAAACGTCTACATCGTTTCCACCATTTAATCAGCCAATGTTTTGGCGAAGGAGAATGGAATGCAAGTTCGCCTGTTCAGTATCACAATGTTGTCCGTTTTTGCCCTTTCCAGTTGTGGTGAATCGCTGCCAGAAGTGAATGAAGCCAACTGCACCAACATAGAAGTAATGATGAAAGTGGAAAAAATAAAATCGGAGAAGCGGCGCACAGAGTTCGTGATGAAGTGTATCGACGTTTTAAACGAACAGAGGGAAAAAGAAAATATTAAACCGGCAATCAAATAGACGATGAATATTTGATGTAATTCGTTGATTTTTAATGGATTAAATGTGAAAACAAAGGTTGCCGGGTTAATAAGAGACAGCAATAAAACAATACCAAATATCCCTGATAAGTGTGACTCGCCAGCCCGTGCAGGATGGGTAGGTTGGGGTGCGCGAAGCAAACCCCAACGTGCAGGGGCAAAAGGATGGCGGCAACGTTGGGGTTCGCAAGCTCACCCCAACCTTGTATTAATGTGCTCGTCTTGAGATGCATCTCAAGACAGGGTGGCTGGACGCCGTGCCCAACCTTAGGCATCACGCCTGTTAGATAGATCCTTGCGCCAGCCACTCA
>WREK01000021.1 GCA_009779355.1 Betaproteobacteria bacterium
CCTTCCAAAGACAGGGCGACTGCATCCCGATATCATAGTTGGCGGCAAGTGTAGCCCGAAGCGAATCGTAGGTCGGACAAGGTCGAAGGCCGCCCTCCGACGGTCGTAGCCTTTTGACGCGCAGCGTCACCATTTTTTTATTTCATATTGCGATGCTCTCGCATCGGACGGTACGACCGTCGGAGGGCGCCGCTGCGCGGCTTGTCCGATCTATATCACCATTCGATCTGCATGCCAGGAATGGCGACCAGGTTCTCTTCAGATGTGGGTGCAATATTTCGTGCTGCCGCTTCATAGTGTCATGACAAACAGGTGCAATCGCTCTGCCCGTAGGGGCGAATAATTATTCGCCCCTACAACGGCCGAACCAACTTTCCGAAGAGGCGGGAGAGGGTAAAACGTTGGGGTGAGTTTGCGCACCCCAACGCATATGTTTTGCTGCAAGCCCCTCGCTGAGAGCCAGGAAATCCGGGAGAAAAACAGATGTGTGAAATTCGACCGTAGTGCAAAAAATTGCAGATGTTATAAACGAATTTCCATTTTTCATCGGATGAAGGCAATGGAAAAGAATAATTATCCGGTTGTGTGTGGGGCGGAGGATATTTTGCGGTCGCTCTGCGATTCCGTCGTCAAGGTGCTGCATCTGGCAACCACGGGCAAGCTCAGTTATTCCGGGATGGTCCAGCGGATTACCCGCACATGCCTGAAACCGGATATCGGTTGTTTTGTGCTGTTCGACGGGGGTTTTTCCGGGCTGGTAGTCATCAATTTTTCAGCGGCTTCGGCAATGGAGCTATATGAACGTTATATGCTCAACATGGGCATGTCGAAAGAGGATCTGGCGGCCACTTTTACTGCCGATGAAGTGAGCAACGTCATGGGCGAGTTGATGAACCAGATCGTCGGGGACTTCACGTGCAAGGTTTCCCAGGAGTTGCAAACCCACATCACCCAAAGCCAGCCTAAGATGCTGGCGCTCACCAAGCATGTCATGCTTTCGGTGGACACCCATCTCGATCAGCCGCAGGTGCTGCGGGTCACTTTTCAAACGGAACGTGGCAACATTTTTTATCTCGAAATGGCAATCGACCACACTGAGTTTATCAAACTGAATGATTTCGAGGTCGAGGAGGTCAACCCCGACGCGCTGCTCGACCAGATCAGGGACAGCATGGATGCCGCTATGGGCGATTCGGCTAGTCGGGATGATTTGATGGCTTTGCTCGACATGTGACACTGACGCGACACCTGACCGCAATACCGTTATCATTAACAGGTTCCCGTTGTTCACACACGCAACAGAAGTGCGGTTGAGTGAGCATTTTGTGAAGCGAAGCATCATCATGGGCGATTTATCCAGCTTGCGGCCGGCGGCTGTCTGGCGGCATTTTTTCAACCTCTGCCAAATCCCGCGCGCATCAGGGCGGGAGGCTGCAGTACGCGACGCCTTGTCAGAATGGGCCTGTAATCGTGGGCTGTGCGTGAGGGGGGACAATCGCGGCAACCTCATTCTGAGCAAGGCCGCCACGCCGGGTTTTGAGAACCGGCCGGGTGTGGTGTTACAGGGGCATCTGGACATGGTGTGCCAGAAGCACAGCGGGAGTACACACGATTTCGGCTGTGACCCGATCAGCCCCGTGTTGTGTGATGGTTGGGTAACGGCGCCCGGCACTACGCTTGGGGCCGATAATGGTATTGGGGTTGCATTGGCATTGGCGGTGCTGGAGGCAGACGATCTCGAACATCCAGCGCTGGAAGTCCTGTTGACCGTGGAGGAAGAGTCGGGCATGCATGGGGCAATGGCCCTTGAACGGGACGCTGTGCAGGGTCGTTTGCTGCTTAACCTTGATGCCGAGGAATGGGGCGTGCTTTATATCGGCTGTGCCGGGAGTGTCGACGTGGTTGTTGACGCGCCGGTGCTCACGGAATCGGCCCCTTTGGGCCTACAGTCCGTTGGTGTACGACTCTCCGGCCTGGTTGGAGGGCATTCGGGCATAGACATTCATCGCCGGCGCGGCAACGCGATCAAGTTGCTTGCGCAGTTCCTGCACGAACTGGCTGGAAAGGGTTTTGATTTCCGGCTCGTGTCGATGATGGGAGGTACGGCTCACAATGCTATTGCGCGCGAGGCCGAAGCCGTGCTTTTGGTGGGGGACGCTTCCGCCCTTCTGGCAGAAGCCGAAGGTTTTGTAGCGGGTTTGCGGAGTCAGTTGAATGACGAGGAGTCCAGGATCCGTATTGACTTCGAGCGTATTTCAATGCAGGACGCGGGCAATGTCCTGACCACTGAGGCGGCGCGTACATTTTTGGCTCTGCTACACGATTTACCCTATGGCGTACGCCAGATGAGTGAACAAATGCCCGACGTCGTCGAGACTTCCAACAATATTGGCGAGTTACGGCTGAAAAAAGGCCGCTTTCACATCAATATGATGGTGCGTTCGCTGGACGAGCACGGCATTCGTACCTTGTCCGACGAGATCGCCGCGCGTTTCGCCGCTTCGAGATTCGAGAACATCCAGGTTGCAGGAGCCGGGCCAGTATGGTATCCGAACTTCGGCTCGAAATTGCTCGCTCTGGCCCAGGACGTCCATCGTCAAACGTTTGACTGCAAAGCAACCGTCCATGTGATTCATGCCGGACTAGAGTGCGGTATTTTTCACTGTTTGTGGCCGGACATGGATATGATCTCTCTGGGTCCCACGATTCACGGTGCGCACGCGCCCAATGAACGGGTCGAGGCGGCAAGCGTGGAACACGTTTGGCGGTTGCTTGCCGGAATATTGGCAGCAATCCCCGAGAGAGAACCCGAAAGCTAGCTGCCATGTTCCGTTTCATTTCTTTCTCCGCCCTGGTTATTCCATATTCACAGAATGTATGGTTCTTACGCCAAAACGCGGGAATTCAACCGTAACCATTCACGCAGGATGGCATTGAAATGGGCTTCCCAGTCTTTGCCCGTTGCCAGCAAGGCTTCCAATATGTCGGAGTCCAGGGATAGCTCAACCTGTTCTGCCTGTAGTGTCTTTTTGCAGGAGCATCCACGCAGGGTGGTGCACATATCGGTTTCGGGTCGCATGGAAGCGATGATTCCGGATTCGAGCATCATGGTCGCAACCTCCATAAGAATAAGTGTGACGCAATCCGTGCAGCATATACTGCGTCCATTTGTCCGTTATGAAAACGGGTGACACGCTTACCCTTAGCACGGATCGTGCCAGATTTTATATTATTGATTATTAGGGGTTTTTAAATCGTGCCTGAGAATGATGTAAAAAGTGCCGACACTTCACGGAATGATCAACAATTTTGTTGATACGTATAAGAGGTTTTTTGTGACGTTTTTTTATATGAAATATATATATCATTGATACATAAACCTGCCTATCAACATGAGTTCCCCGGAGAACCGCATCGGCACTGTAAATTCCTGCCGTTTTTCGTGCGGCGTGCCTTCGTTGCTGGCAATGGCCAAGCGGGCAATGGTCAGGGTGTTGCCGCTCCCGCCGCCGTAGAAATTGACATAGATCTGGTATAGCCCTTTTTCCGGCGCGGATGAAGCGAATATCTCCGGGCCGTAACCGTCTGTGACATCTATGTCGATTGCGCCGCCATTGATAATCCGGTTCCCATACCAGGCGTGCTGGCCGCTTGGCGTAATCACGTGCATGTCGAGGTCAGTGCCGTTGGTATCCCAACTGAGTATGATGCGCAGCCTTGATACGGCCTGCCCGTTTGCACTCTGGTAGAACTGGACGCGTGAACGTTGCTCGCCAGAGATTACTTCGACACTGTTGGAACCTGCGCCAAAACTGTAAGGGCGCGCGAATGCGCCGCCCTCGTTGAGCCGCACCGGCATGGCATTTCCATTGACGACAAGGGTTGCTACATCGGGCTGTTTCCCGTGTGCGCGGATACGCCCGCGGATCTGGGCGCTCTCCGGCGTGTCGGCGTCGATGCCGGGCCTCACGGCCGGGTAGTGTACTTCCTGGGTAAAAGGCGTGTTGGGGTCGCCCAGGCGCCAGCCTGCGATGGGCGCGTCCAGTTCAGCTAGTGCGTGGGGGGACAGCAGCACGAGGGCCAGCCCCGGTATGAGCCGCGTAGCACTCCGACGGAAAGAACCGGCATCAGCCGCATTCGCATTTATATTTGTGTCCATATGGTCTTCCTGGTTCAGAAAGCAATTCATGGCATGCTTTCGACAACAAGTTTGCGTGCCCAGCGTTCGATAAGTTCTTCATCGTGGCTGGAGGGATGATGGCGCAGGCCGAGATGCAGATACTCGTGTGCCAGCGTAATGCGGTCTTCGACTGACCGGAGGGCGCGCACATGGATGCGCCCCCTGTCCTGTTCGGAAAATGGCGTACCGTGGGGCAACAGGCAGATGTCCGGCGGCGCGGCAGGTTCATTGAATCCCGGCAGATGCTGGTACAGAATGCGGTGCCATTGCGGCGCGCGCGACGCGAGCCAGGTTTGCGCCTCAGTAAAACGTCGGCAGGGAAGGCCCGCTGGATCGTTCATCGCGCTCAGGTTCGATTTGGGGAAATTTTTCTGCAGGATGACATCCCACGCCTCGCCGCTCCGGCTTGCGCTGACAGCATCCGTCCAGGCCATGCGGTTCTCCGACGGGGCCGTGCTGTGATAGCCGGCCTGCGCGCCCAAAAGCGCAAGCCCGGCTGTGAAACTGGCGGCGGCGCGCGCTTTTTGGCTCGGGGGATGGATGGACACACGTTGCTTCCGACTGCTGTCGTCGATGATGAAACAGTTCCCTTGTCTCCCGGCTTCATTGATCAGGTAAGTGCGGATGACGACCGACAAGGCGCGGGCAGCTTCGGTTTCCTGCGCGTCGGCCTCGCGGTCGATGACGCGGGCGACGTAATCATCAAGGCCGAACCGGCCCTCAATGCGGGCGCGCCCATCCGGGCGGGAGAGGGCCAATTCCCCGGATGAACTGAAAGGGATCGAGACGCCACTTTGGAAACGGGCAATAAAGCGGCCTTGCAGGATACCTTCCGGTGCGGCTTTCCCACCTGACTGTTCAAGCTCAAACGGATAACGGGCGAAGAAATTTACCCGGACGCAACCCGGCGTAGCCGACCCGCTGTCCGGTAGCAGTGTTTCAGTGAGTGCCCCTGCCAGATGTGCGCCATGACGCGCAATGACCTGTTGTCCCGTGCCTTCGCCCGCAAACCAGACGGGCCTGCCGTCGTTGAGCCAGCCTGCGCCGCCTCCGTAACGCTTTGTGGGTTGTTCGGGGTGGCGCCAGGAAAAGGATTTGACCCGCAGCCGCCCGCCCATGCCGCGTATCAGCCCCGTTGCCTCCGATCCCGGGGAGGAATTGACGAACAGTCGGGCGAGAAGGGTGCTTGCGGCCTCTTCCCGTGCGCGGACAGGCGCGGCTTCGAGCGCATGCAGGATGGAGGCGGGAGAAACCACGGTTTCCGGCTTCATTGCGCCGAGCTCGGCCAACCAGGGCGCGGCATCGCGTACGCCGGGCTGCGCTTCCCAGAACACACGCCATGCTTCCGGGGAAATCCCGAGCCGCTGTGGCTCGAAAAACAACCCACACGAACGCACCAAGGCCAATTCCCGTCCGATGCTCTGGCCGGTACTGCAACAATAGGCTTCTTCTTTTTGCTTGCTTTGCGCCTTGGTGCAGACATAGTCCGGCGCGGGGTGGCGTTGTTCAACGAGCCACAGGTAAACGAAAAGTTTCCAGATGCTGCCAAGCGGCGTACGTTGTGCAAACGGGCTGTCAGCCGTTTCGCTTGCGGGCGGGTCAGGCATCCGTTTGTTGATGATGGGTTTGCCCGCGTTGTCGAAGGTACGCCATTCCAGCCCGCTATCGGCCCTGGCGCGCCAGAGCATTTCCAGCGCGGGGCCAGGTTCGGCGCTTGCCGGAGCCATGACAAGCGCGAAACAGCAACAGACAAAAATGGCTATGTGTTTAGCTTGTAAGCCCAGTGGCAGGTAAGCGCAGCGAAGCCCGGCATCGCGCCCGTACCCCGATATGTTTGGGTTCGCGGGTTCACCCCAACCTGCACAATCTACTTCACCACCCATATTGCGTTTTTTTCCTCGGCATAAGCCTTTTTCTCCGGCTGGTACATTTGGTAGTAGCGTGCCGGGGGCAGGGTGAAGCGGCCACTCTGGCCGACTCTCAGGAGATGGCGCACGACAATGTTTCCGTCGGCTGGCAGGAATTCGACGGGGACGCCATAGCGGTTTCGGTGCTCTTCGGCCTTGCCACGGTCGATGGGGCTGCTTTTTCCGTCTTCGATCAGGTTAATGCCCCAGGTGGTGCGTTCGATGCTTGCCCCTGGCGGCAGCGGGGCCTCGACGATGCCATAACGGTGGGCCTGTTTCGATGAAAGGTGGATTTCATCAAGATAGAGTTCTTGCGTGGAAAGCCCGGCGGCAGGGTCGATGGGAGATAAGGCGTAACTGGCAGCCCCGTCTTTGAATTTGTGCCGATCCAGGCGGTAGAGCTTGCGTTCGATATTGACCGGCAGGGTGCTTTTGCCGTTTTCCATGCTCTCAAAACGCAGGATTGCAGTGAGTCGGGCTGGCGCGTTATTGATGCGCAGTGTCTTGGGCAGGGGTACGTTGGCGGGCCAGAGCCATTCGGGGGTCTCGGCCAGGGCATGAGGCGAGGCGGCGGCATTCTTCCATTTCCCATCGGCGGGTTTGAGGCCGGAATCGCCGGATTGGAGCGCGAGCTTGCCGCCAAGCGCCTGCTGCGTCCACACGAGCGCCAGTGCCCGGTCGAAGGTCGGCGTTTCTTCGGAGATATCGGCAAGGATCCTGGCGGCGGTGTTTTCCCTGTCTTTTGCGCCTTTGGCAGAAAGGAGCAGCAGGGCACGTGCGGAAGGGAATTCGCTCGTTTGTAGGCGTTGCCTGGCATTGTCGGGCGCCGGACGGGAAGCAATGCCTGCTTCCTGGGCGATGATAGCGGCCAGTACCCGCGCGTAGGCGAGGCCAAGCAATGAATCGGGGGCGCTCAGGAGGGGGCTGGCTACGTCTGTGTCATGAGTTTCTTTCTGTTTTTTATTGCTATTTTCTGTTTTTGCCAGTGCCGTAAGTAGCCCTTGCGCCTGCGTGCGTACCGGTAGGCCGATCTGTTGGATGAACCACAAGGAGAGTGTCCGATGCAGTATTGGCTCTTTTTCAGCATGCTCACGGTAGACCGCCAGGACGTGTTCCCAATGTGAAGCAGGCAAACTGATATCCAGCGCGTGGGCGGCCCGCCAGTCGGCGTAATAGGCATAGGAGGTCATCAGGGCGTTGTCGTCCGTACCTTGCCCCCACCAGCCGAAGACGGCATTTGGACCTGCCAGTGCGGCCAGCCGCAGGCGCTGGCTATAGAGCGCCTGCCACAGGTGCGCGGCCTTGCCTTGCGCACGATCCGGAGAAAGCAGCGGCGTGATGATGGACAGCGGTATCAGGCGGCTCGATGTCTGTTCGACACAACCCCACGGATATTCAAGCAGGGAATCGGCAATGCGCAGGAAGTGTTCGCTGCCATTGGCAGCCAGCCGCAGTTTCAACCGGCGGGCATCGGCAGGCAACTGAAAAGATGCCGCCCCACGTTCCAGGGCGATGGTTTGCTCATGGTGCTCACGCCAGCGCGCGGGTTCGGTAGCCAGGGCAGTTTCCAGCGCGTCGACGAGCTCGTTCTTGCCTGCCTCGTTTGCCGCGCGCACTTCCAGCCGTGCATTCTGCCTGCCGTTGAAGGGGGGCAGTTTGAATGACAGCCAGGTTACGCCTTGCGGGAGTGCCGCTTTTTGAGTGATTGTTTCTTTGGCCAGTTTGAGCGTGATTTTGGCTTCGCGTGTGCTGCCGGTGCTGTTGAAGACGGCGAGCGAGGCAACCGGGGTGTCGCCCTCGCGCATCCAGTTTGGGGAAGTCCATTTGGCGTACAGAGAATTGTCGGATTGCATCCGGGCACTGCGCTGCCCATAGACGGTATCCTGCCCTGCGGGCTTGTCCTTGGGCGATTCCTTGTCCAGCGCTACGGCACGCACGGTAATGCGCCAGCGTGAAAGGGCGTCCGGCATCTTGAAGCTGAACCGGGCACGGCCGTTTTCGTCGGTGACGAGCGCGGGGATCCATGCTGCCGTATCGGTATCGTCGCGGCGGGCACGTTCGAGCACCTTGATGCCGCGTTCATTGTACTGATGACGGTCAGGCGGTTGCCGCGTGGCATCGTTGGCGTAGTTGATGGCCTCGTCGTAGGTGATGAAGTTCAGGCTTGCGCTGGTGCGCACGTTGTTGCGCCGGATGTGCTGGAAGAATTCCACCATATCGGGGGCGATTTCCGGTTGTAGGGCGTAGATCATTTCATCGACGACGGAAACCGTCAGCACAGCCCGTGTCGGCTTGCCGCTCAAGCTCACACCGATACCGACTTCCACGGTTTCACCCGGCTTCACAACCGTTTTTCCGGGTTTGATGTCGAGCGCGAGCTTCGGGGTTTCGACCACGAGTCCGGCGTTCTGGAACACGTACTCGCCCGCTTTGACGTAGGCCACCGAGAAGGTCATGTTCGGGGTGTGGTTTTCGGTGATGGGTACGCGTGCGCGCCACTGGTTGGGGGTGAGGCGCTCGGCGCTGACCCAGCCCGCGTTCTTGCCCTGGGCGGTGGACAGCAGTGCGCTGGCTTCCACGCGGTCGCGCTCCAGGGTGAGCAGGGCTTCGTTGACCGGGTCGGAAAATGTCATCAACACTTCGGCGGTTTCGCCAGTCTGGTAGCGTTCCTTGTCGGGAACCATTTCAATGGTTCCGGGGAAGACCTTGATTTCGCGCGCTTCGTTGCTTTGCGCTTTGGTGTCCCGGCCTCCGACCCAGTGTGCGGCGGCGGCGATAAGCCTGCCTTGTGCATCGCGCAGCAACAGGGAGTAGGAACCGGGTTTGTCGAACGTGGGTATCCATTCCAGGGTGGAGGCATCGAATGGGCCATTCGTTTTTTTCTGGTCTTCAAGGCGGATGATTTCCCATTGCACGGGGGGGTCGGTTTGTTCAGGATCCTCCGGTTCCAGCCGGAAAACCATGCGTTCGCCCGGCAACGAGAATTTTCGCGTACTGGTCAGTTTCCAGTTCGTTGCTGCGCGCTCGATCAGGAGTTCGTTCGTTTTTCGCACCCGGTAGGCTGCGCCATCGGTGGCGAGCACGGAGATGATGAGCCGTGAAGGTTCTTTCGCAGGGGGAAGCAAAAATTTTGCTTCCCCCTGTTCGTCTGTGGTCAGGCTGGCGGTCGTCAGTTCGACCGGGAAAAGGCCGCCATAACGCAACTCGCCCTGAACCATCGTCAATACCTGCGCACGCAGGGTCAGGTCGAGGGCGGCGTTTTTTACCGGATCGCCGTTCGGATAGGTAAGGTGGATCGTGCCTGAGACAGGTTCCCCAGTCTTGAAATTGGCTCTGTCGGGGGTCATCGCAATTTCCATGTGCGGCTTCACGTACTCTGCGACACGGAAGGCGGCCCCATAGGTTTTGTCCTGATATTTGACGCGAATCTCGTAGCCGCCCGCTGGGGCATCCGGCGGCAGACGGAACATGGCGTCGCCGCCACGATCCGGCATGAGCCGTGCATCGCCCGACCAGACAGGCGAGCCGTGAGAGTCGAGGACGACGATATCCAGCCCCCCCGCGAGCGCGGGCGAGGACTGGTTGGCCGTGTGGTATTTGCGCGCCAAAAACTTCAACTGCACTTCGTCGCCGGGTCGATAGAGGGGTCGATCCGTGACCGTGTAGAGCTTGGTGTCATGGATTTCGCTGTCGTAATAGAAATTCTCGGAAACAAAGACGCCGCCTGCCGCGTCCTGCCCAAGCAGGTAGGTGCGTTCCGGGCTGACATGCGTGAATGTGGCAAGCCCGTTGGTGTCGGTTGTTGCCGTGGCCAGCATGCCACGGCCATCCGTCCATTCCAGCCTTGTCCCGAGAACCGGGCGGCCATCTTCACGGTGCGCCGTCCACGCCGTGAGCGAGTTGGATGCGAGTTTGGTGACGGCGATGGTGTCTGAGACAAAAACGAGTGTTGTCGCGCGGCGTGTGCCAAGCATGGCCTCGGCGATATAGAGTCCGGGCTGAAGTTTGCCGAGCGGGACGTAGAAATTGCCCTCCTGTTTGGGCAGAAAGTTGCTGCTGGAACCTGCAAGGTGTACGCCTTGCGTTTTTTCCAGCGGGTCAATGGGCTTGGCTGCCATCAACGGGTAGCGGAAACGGTCGACCAGGTCGAACCCTTCCAGGGGTTTGAAAACGTTGGCTGGACGGTAGTCGGGCTGGGCGAAACTGGTTTTCAGCGCCGGGACGGTTTCCGTTACTGAGCGGCGTGCCTTTGATGAGAATATGTCGCGCCAGGCGCGGCGCGACTTGTTCCAGGCGTTGCTCCACAGGTAGGAAAGCGTATTGGCCACGCCTTCGTCACGCGGGCGGGCCGCTACGTCGATGCGATGAAGGTTTTTTTGTGCTTTCAGAAAGCCGAGCGGGTCGGGGACGCGGTACAGCGCAATGTCGATCCCACCGTATTGGGCAGCCGTTTCCCTGCCGTTCGAAGTGGGGGTTTCGACCCGGAGCAGGGCTTCGTCTTTCGTGCCATATTGCGCGTCGGTCAGGACGAAGAACGGTCCGCCCGTCGCGGGGGAATAGTTGCTGTGCTCACCCTCGTTTTGCTGCGCCTGAAGGCCCAAAGGCATGAAAGACAGCAGGGCGCAGGTGGCCAGCGTCATGAGTGGAAATTTGTTTTTATTGCATGCTATTGTCATCATGATCAACTCAAAAAAGCCAGTGAAAACACACCGATGAAATTAGGGTTTCCAAGTTCGGGTCGCCAGCGTGTGTCGTTCCATTGAAGGAGGGCGGCCAGTGTTGCCTTGCGCAGGCCATTGTCGCCGGGTATGGGCATTGATCCGTTGTGATAGACGGCCTCGCGTCCTGTCCAAAGCATCAGGTGCTGTTCAGCCCCCTGGTCGAAAAAAAGCAAGTCCGCTGGACGTGCCTGACGGACGTCGTGGCTTACCCAGACGCTGTTTTCCTGGATCAGCCCAATGGCGCTGACATAAGCCCCTTCGCTGCCATCTGGACGTTTCCATCGATGCCGCAAGGCCAGCCGTGTTTCTTCCGGTATAAGGTTGGGAGGCAGCGGGCTGCCAAGCCCCATTGCTCGTTGCCAGCGTGCGTCGTGTTCGGCAAGCGCCTCGGTGACGGCGAAACGCACGAAACCCGCGCAGTCGCGGTGCGTCCAGCGTGGCGTTGGGCCGCGCCGGATCTGTTCCACGGCGATACGGACGATCCATGCCCGCAAGGCCCGGCTTTGCGGCGCGTTGAGGCGGATCGGTGGCATGGTGGGATTCTCGCCCGATGCCCCCACCCCCACGGGCAGGGCATGCGCCCATGTACCCAGCCCCGCTACGCCCAACGCGGTGAGCATTCGGCAGAAACGGCGGCGTGATTGCGTGATCGGCATCAGTGTCTTCCAGGGTTCAGCGAGCTGTGTCCTCTTTCCACTCCAGGGGATACCAGACCAGGTCGTCGCCATGCACTTTTTTCGACAACCCGACACGTTGCGCCGGATAGCGCGCCAATGCTTCCAGGCGCGGTACGAGGTAGGCTTCAGCGGCGTTGCGGAACAAGGCTTCTTCGTCGCGGGGCAGGGCGATGAAGATTTCAGCGCGCAGCAGGAAAGCCAGCGCGTGCGGGTCGATGAAGGCCAACGGTGCTTCTTTTTCGGAGCGGAAACTGTCGGTCAACGCTGGCCAGCGTTTTGCCGCAACATCAAGCGCATTTTTCACCAATGCCGCATCGGGGGAAAAGAAAACGATGTCGTGCTGGATTGCCAACGCTGGTTTCAGGTTGCGCTCGCCGTTGCCGTTGGATGAGCCGAAACGCGAGGCGATTTCACCTTGCCAGAGCGCGGAGCCATTCTTCGCGTCCATCGAAGTTTCGCCTTCCTTTGCCTTGGTGGCCTGCGTAGCCAGATCGAAGAATTCCTGTACCTTTTTTTCGTCCGCACCGGCATTCAGGTGCGCCGCAAAGAGCGGCATATACAACCGTGAGCCCTTGTACCAGCAAACTGCGGTGGGGCCAGCGAAGCTGTCGGCGATTTTTTTCGGACCCGTTTGTTGTTCGAGGCCAACGTTGAAATTTTCCAGCAGCGATGCCATTTGTTCCCAATTTACCGGCAAGGCTGCGCAAAAACCAGGGCCATGGGGCAGGGCCGTCCACAAATTCCTGCTACCGCTGTCGCGCCACGCATCACCATCGATCAGGGCCGCGCTTTGCCATTTACCCTGATTATCGAAAGACAGGCCCAGCGCTACCAGCCCCGGCACGAATGTCTCGTAGTTGAGCGCAAACGCCCGGGTGGCAAACGTCAATTCATGTTTTTTCCCGGACAATGGCCCTTCACGGGAAAATTGTCGTGCAAACGGGGAAACGGGTTTTTCGTCATCGAGCAATTCCTTGATGATCTTCACGGACTTTTCCGATTGATGCTTTTCGTCGTCCACGAGCAACATGCCTGGATTGGAAAGTGCGACGATCCGGTTTCCTTTGGAGAGCAGCATCAGTTGGCGCCTGGTTCCGTATTGCAGCACCAATATTTCCACATCCGTTCCGTCGAGTTTGCCAGCCGACGACAATTGCATGTCGGCAGCTCCCGCGACGGCGGGCAGGGCGGTCTGAATAATCCGCGCCAGGGGGTTGCGCGAAAGCACGATGACGAAATCTTTCAGCCGCCCGGCGTTGTCACGCCACAAGGCAACTTCGGCAGGTTCGTCGAAAACGGATTTGAGCAGCCTTTCCGGAAAATCCAGTTCATGCTCGAAAGCGATGCGCCGCAGTGTGCCGGAGAGCGCCAGGCGGTTTTCGTTCTGCTCGTAATAGGTGATGAAATCCTCGGTGAGCACGTCGCGGGCGAGCGGGATCCGCAGCAGGTCGGGCGGGAGCTTCGAGAGGCTATGGCTGCGGATCAGGGCATCCGGAAGGATGATGTTGGGTGCGCGCTTGCTGATCGGGCCGGAGAATGGCGGCGGGCGCAGCATGACGCTTCCAAGCGCGATAAACCCGCCAATAAGCAGCAACCAAAACAAGAGCCGCTTGATTTGGAACGTAACCATAAGTCGTCCAAAAAATAAAGATTATAAATTGAATGAAAGACACTGCCTAACCTGTCCCAGTTCTTCCACGCCAAAATCAGGCAGGTCATGATTTCTTCAATAATGCATTGATAAATCAGTGTTTTTGTCGATTCCTGCAATGATAATAGCTAATTTGTAGGGTAAAAGGATCGCTCCCTTTAAAAACGCCCTCAAATCCGAAAACACTCCAGGCCACCGAGTCAGCACCCTGCGGGTGCGCGATATCACCGTTGATGAGCCTCCATCATTCCATTATGCCGTAGCAATGCGTCCGGTGTCGGTGCGCGTCCCCGGAAGGCGATGAAGGATTCAATCGCGGGGCGGCTGCTGCCGACGGCGAGGATTTCACGCCAGAAGCGCTCGCCAACAACGGGATCAAGCAGGCTGCGGCGCTTCGTGCCGCTGGCCTGGGCGCCTTCTTCCGCGGCTTCTTCAAACGCCGCGAAGGCGTCGGCGGAAAGCACTTCAGCCCATTTGTAGCTGTAATAGCCTGCCGCATAGCCGCCCGCGAAGATGTGCGAAAAGCTGTTCGGGAAGCGGTGCCAGGCCGGGGGGAACAGCACGGCGACTTCGCGCCGGACATCGTTGAGGAGCGCCAGCACCTGTTCGATGGGCACATCACCGGAAATACCTGTCATATCGCTGTGCAGGAGCAGGTCGAACAGGGAGAATTCGATCTGGCGCACGGTCTGCATGCCGCTCTGAAAGTTGCGCGCGGCAATCATTTTGTTGTAGAGCGCGCGGGGAAGTGCCTCGGAGGTGTCGACATGGGCGGTCATTATCGAAAGCACGTCCCATTCCCAACAGAAGTTTTCCATGAATTGGCTTGGAAGTTCGATGGCATCCCATTCCACGCCGTTGATACCGGAGACGGCCAACTCGTCGGCATGGGTCAGCAGGTGGTGCAGGCCGTGGCCGGTTTCGTGGAAAAGGGTGAGGACATCGTCGTGGGAGAAGGTGGCCGGTTTGCCATCGACGGGGCCGGGGAAGTTGCATACGAGCCAGACTACGGGAGTGGTAATGCCATTAGCGGTTTTGCTACGGCTGCGGGCAGAATCCATCCAGGCGCCGCCGCGCTTGGTGTCACGGGCGTACAGGTCGAGGTAGAACTGGCCGATCAGTTCGTCGTTTTTTTCGATGCGGAAAAACCGGACATCCTTGTCCCAGCACGGCGCTTCGTCGGGGGCTATTCTGACGCCATAGAGTTGGCGGATGACGTTGAAAAGGCCGTCGAGTACGCGGGGTTCTGGAAAGTATTGTTTGACTTCCTGTTCGGAGTAAGCGTAGCGGCTCATCCGCAGTTTTTCCGAGATCCAGGGGATATCCCACAGCTCCAACGGATCGATTCCGAATTCTTCGCGTGCGAAGGTTTTCAGTTCGGCAAGGTCGCGTTCGGCGAAAGGCTTTGCTTTTTCCCCGAGTTCGCGCAGGAAGGCGAGCGCTTCACCGGGGGAATCCGCCATTTTTGGGACGAGCGAGACTTCGGCGAAGTTGCTGTAGCCGAGCAATGCGGCTTGCTCGGAACGCAGGGCGAGGATGCGTCCAATCAGCGGGCCGTTATCCCATTGCGCCTTGCCGCTATCGTCCTTTGTTCCGGTGAACTCCGAGGCGCGGGTGACGTTGGCGCGGTACATGCGTGCGCGTAGCGACCGGTCATCGGCGTATTGCATCACCGGTAGCCAGGAAGGCTGGTGCAGGGTGAATTTCCATCCGGGTTCGCCGTCTGCCGCTGCACGGGCGGCGGCGCGGGCATCCGGAGGAATGCCGGCAAGCCCCGCTTCGTCGGTAACCCACTCGGCGTATGCGTTGGTGGCGTCGAGCAGGTTTTCAGAGAATTTTGCCGCCAACCCGGAAAGCTCTTCCTGTATCGCCTTGAAGCGTGCTTTGGCTTCTTCCGGCAATTCGGCGCCCGAAAGGCGGAAATCGCGGATTTCGCGGTCAATGATGCGGCGGCGTACCGGACTCGATGCCGCGTATTCCGGACTCGCGGCAAAAGCTTTGTATTTGTGGAAAAGCGCAATGTTTTGACCCAATTCGGCGTAGAAACCGGCAATTTCCGGCAACATGGCGTTATATGCTTCGCGCCAGGGAGGAATGTCCAGCACACTGTGCAAGTGGCCGACAATGCCCCAGGCACAGCCTAAGCGTTCGCCAACCTCGAACATCGGCACGATGAATCCGTCCCAGGTCGGCGGCGTGGTATCAGCAGTGAGCCGGTCGATCAGGGCGCCATATTCGGTAAGCAGGAAACGGATTGCGGGGGCGACGTGCTCCGGGCGAATGTCATCAAATCGGGGCAGGTCGGAGAAGTCGAGCAGGGGGTTGGTTTGGTCAGTGGGTAGCATTTCGAGAGAATGAAGGAATGGGGAAACAAGCGCTCCCTTCGCCCGCCTGCGGGAGAGAGGGAGAGGGAAACCAAAAACGCGCTAATTCTGGGTCAACCGCGTGTATGCCTCACGATACTTGGCGGCGGTACGGGCAATCACTTCTTCCGGCAGCCGGGGAGCGGGGGCTTTTTTGTTCCAGTCGAGGGTTTCAAGGAAGTCGCGCACGTATTGCTTGTCGAACGAGGGCGGGCTGATGCCTTCGCAGTAGTCGGCCAGCGGCCAGAAGCGTGAGGAATCAGGGGTGAGCACTTCATCGATCAGGTGCAGGGCGCCAGCATCATCGACACCGAATTCGAACTTGGTGTCGGCAATGAGGATGCCGCGTCCGGCAGCATAGTCGGCGGCCTCGATGTACAAGGCGATAGCTGCATCGCGGGCCTGTTCGGCCAGGGCTGCACCGTTGGGGCCGATCACTTCCACGCAGCGCGTGCGAGCGCGTTCGAACGGAATGTTTTCATCATGGTCGCCGACATCGGCCTTGGTGGCCGGGGTGAAGATCGGTTGCGGCAGTTTTGCCGCTTGACGTAGCCCTGGCGGCAGGGCAATGCCGCAAATCGTGCCGCTTGCCTGGTAATCCTTCCAGCCTGAGCCGATTACGTAGCCGCGCACTACGGCTTCGATAGGCAGGGGTTTGAGCCGCTTGACTACCAGCGCGCGGCCACGCACTTCATCACGCTCATTGGCGTCTACGATGGTTTCCGGGTCGATGCCAGTGATCTGGTTGGGAATGATGTGGCCGAGTCTGGCAAACCAGAAACTGGCCATTGCAGTCAGTACCCAGCCTTTATCCGGGATCGGGTCGGGCAGGATGACATCGAAGGCCGACAGACGGTCGCTCGTGACGATCAGCAGTTTGTCGCTGCCAACAGCGTAAATGTCGCGGACTTTGCCGCGCCCGAGGAGCGGCAGGCTTTTGATGGAGGATTCAAATAATGGGGTGCTCACGGCGTCTCCCGAGGGGGAATGACAATCGCCCATTATAGGGTGATGTTCTCCCGTCTGGGGCACGCACAGGGTAGGGCGCCAAGGCTGAATCAGGTCCGTGTGAACAGCCCTGCCTCTACCTTATTGCCTGTAAACGAATCTTGATGTGATGACCTTGGACAGGGTGTCGAGCGGTTCCGGCGTGTGACAGTGGAAACCCTGTGCGTAATCGACGCCGATTTCGCGGATGACCTGGAGGATGCTGTTGTTGTGTACGAACTCAGCCACAGTGCGCAAGCCGTGGGCGCGCGCTAGCGTGACAATGGCCTTGACCGTGGCGAAGTTAGCCGAGTCGGTGTCGATGGTGGAGATGAACGCGCCATCGATTTTCAGGTAATCGGCCTGGTAACGCTTGAGATAACCGAACGACGACAGGCCACTGCCGAAGTCGTCGATCGCCACGGTTGCACCTGCCTGACGCACGCTTTCGATGAAATGCAATGCCGGTTTTGGGTTGGCAATCGCGCTACTTTCGGTGATCTCAAAGCAGAGTTTTTTTGGAGAAATGCTGCTGGAGTGAATCTGGTCGAGAACGAAGTCCGGGAAATGTTCGTCAGAGAGGCTCGCGCCAGAAACGTTGATGCTGAAGCACTCGATACCGATTTCGTGCTTTTCTTTTTCCCATTGCGCAATTTGCTGGCAGGCGCTCTCAATGACCCAGTGGTCGATACGCGACATCAGGTTGTAGCGCTCTGCGGCATGGATGAATTTCACTGGGATATCGAAGCCGCCCTCTGCGTTTCGTACCCGCAACAAAATTTCGGCATGGGAAGGGCGATCTCCTGTCAACGGGGAAAGACGTTGGTAATGGAGCGTGAAGCGGTTCTGGGCCAACATGCTGTCAAGTTGCGCGATGCTGTGCAGTTCCTCGCGGCGCTGGCGAAAATAGTCGTCATTGGGGTGATAGACCTGAACGCGGTTGCGCCCCAGTTCCTTCGCGCCGAAACAGGCGGTATCGGCAGCAATCATCAGTTCCCTGAGCGAACGGGTTCCGAGGGAACTGCTGGAAGCAACGCCGATACTGGCTCCTATGCGGTAACTCTGGCCTTCCCAGTCAAAATGAATGTTCGAAATATCCTCGATGATGGTTCGTACCGTCTTCTGAATATCCTGTTCATTGCTCAGGGACATGATTGCGCCGAATTCATCGCCGCCGATGCGAGCAACGAAGGCGTGATTCAGGCGCGATTCGAGCAGATGTGCTACGCGGGTCAGCAGGATGTCGCCTGCGCTATGGCCACAGTTGTCGTTGATTGTTTTGAACTGATCGAGGTCGATGTACAGCATGGTGACGTCGGCGACCTTGGGGTCGTCGAGCAATTCCGAGGCGCGTTTCTCGAAAGCCCGACGGTTGAATGCCTTGGTGAGCGCATCGTGCTGCGCCTGCCATTCGAGCATCGAAATCTTGCTGCTTATCGTCAAGGCCATGGCCCTGAAATGTTTCAACAGGCTGTCGAGTTCCGAAACTCCGGTGTTTTCTAGTTGCACATCGTAGTTGCCGGAAGTGATGTGCTCGGCAGCATTGCTCAGATTTATCAGAGGCTTGACGACATGGCGTGAAAAGACCACCAGCAGGATGCTGGACAGGAATACCCCGATCAGGGCAGCGATGATGTTGTACAGGATCAACTTTTCCTGGGTAGCGCTGAGTAGGTAATCGGTCAGCAGGCCGTATTGCACCGAACCGAGATGCTGCCCGATGTGGGTGACATCGAAACGGATGTGGTAGACCGAATCGGTCTTGCCGGGCGCGGGTAACGGCTCGTTGTCTGCCAGCCCCGTCGATGCCAGACGGTTTCCGTCGGTGTCCATGATGACGAGATAGGAGATGCTGCTGGATTTTTTCCAGATGTCGAGAATGTCACGTAGGGTTGCGCGGTCTTTTTCGGCCAGCGGCGTGACGAGTGTCGTTTGATAGGCGCTTTGGGCGTAGTCGATCCGGGTTTCAATCTGATAATTAATCTGTTCTTCGATTGAACCCAGGTTGATGGACAACATCAGGATTAGCACAATAACGCTCATCAGAGCGCCTCCGCTGATCACGCGAGTCCGGAACGAGTTCAGGCGAAACATTACTTTGCCATGAACACAGATTGAGTGCGACCCTCGCCATAAATGGCGAGATGAGCTAAATGGGTACTCATGAACCGTGGACTCCCCTGATCCGTATCGAAAAATCCCTGGTCGGAAGGCCGGTGTGATTCAATGGAACATGCATTAAAGTGACTAGGTTATCCAGGTGGCGAGTTTTCGTTCTGCGGGAACAGCAACGAAATAGAGGCATAGAATCTCTCCCGAGAGCGGTTCTTAAGGAAACTCTGCACAACCCTTTTTCTGGATTGTTTCGTTGCTTTGATCCTCGCAATGACTGAGCAGGAAGGTCAATGGATTCAACCAATACCGTCATTGCAAGCGAAGCGAAGCAATCCAGTGTTGGGGTTATGCAGGGGTTCCTTAAGAACAACTGATTATTATTGAATACGATGGCCTTTTGAATACGATAATCTTTTATCATATTCAGTATTTTGGTAGCGTCGGCACGTATATTTACTCATCCGTCAATGCGGCAATGTGACTTTTTCACGCTATGTATAACAACGAGAACGGAAGATGGCCGGAACTTATTGGTATGCGTGATTGTTATCCGAAATTGTTTCTTAAAAGAGGCGAATAAAATAAGGTAGATTTTTTTGCGAAAATTATAGGCATCTGATTTGTCCTTTTGGAGTTACCCCAGAAAAATAAGCCCCGGAAATCCGGTTTATTCCCATCATACGCACCCGGATACGAGCCACATAATCAATGGCAGGATGCGCTATTTGCGCTTCGAACCGGGAGATTTGAGCCATGAATGTCAAGCGTTTTTTCGCGCCCTCCGCCCGTGAGGCTTTGCGGGCTTTGAAGGCAGAACTGGGCGCAGACGCGATTGTGCTATCAAACCGGGCCGTCCCCGGGGGGGTTGAAATCATGGCTTTGCCGCCAGGGGCCATTGACACGCTACATGCGTCTCAGTTCGTGCGTTCGCTTAAGGTGCCTCCTGATGCGCCGCGTGCGACGGCGCAGCCCTCCGAAACGTCTGGCAATAATGGCAACCGAAGCGAACACAACACTGGTTCCGGCAACGGCGACAGGAATGGTAACGAAGTGGATTACGACGATGATTTCCGCGTCACGCTTTCCGGTCTTGCGGCGGGCAATTCCGGCGCTACGTCGCTACGTCGGGAAGCTACGCAACCCCGTAAGCCCGAAATTCGCCCGTTTACGCCACCCCGTATCGAAACTGCGGCTTCCGTGCGCCAGAATTCGGGCGCAATGACGGAAAGGGTTGCCGAGAAAGTGGCCGAAAAGGTAGCTGAAAAAGTAGCTATGCGCGGCGGCGGTGAAAGCGTGCGCGCGCTAAAGGAGACCAACATCCGCCTGATGGAAGAACTCTCCGGCATACGTGGCGTAATTGAACGAGAGCTTGCGGCTCTTTCCTGGCACGAGACATGTGTCATTACACCAGTCAGGGCGGAGATGCTCGGGGAACTGCTCGCGAGGGGGTTTTCCGCTTTCTTGGCACGCCAATTTGTTGAAGGGATAAGGAAGGACGAAACAAAGGATGCGGCGCATGAGTCCCTGCGTGCGGAACTCGACCGCCGCCTGAAAATCTGCACCGACACATGTGAGACCGTCGATGACGGCGGTGTCTATGCACTCGTCGGCCCTACCGGTGTCGGCAAGACCACCACGGTCGCCAAGCTGGCAGCCCGCTTCGTCACACGCCAGGGAGCGGGGCGTCTGGCGCTGATTACCACCGACGGCTACAGGATAGGCGCACAGGAGCAGTTGCGCATTTATGGGCGCATTCTTGGCGTACCGGTTTTTGCTGTGCGCGATGCGGCCGAACTGCGGCAGACCCTTGCCGAACTGCGCGACAAGCATTTGGTGCTCATTGACACGATGGGGATGAATCAGCGTGACCGCATGGTCATAACGCAGGCCAACATGCTGGCGGGCGCAGGCAATGTACGCCGTCTGCTACTGCTCAACGCTACTTGCCGGGGCGATACGCTTGATGACGTAATCAAGGCTTTCAGCGGGCCGGATATGGCGGGCTGCATTATCACGAAAGTCGACGAAGCGGCTTCGCTCGCATCGGTCATTGATGTGGTGATACGCCGCGAACTCAGTGTGCGCTATATCACCGACGGTCAGAGAGTGCCTGAGGATTTGCACCTGCCCAACCGTGCCTATTTACTGCAACGCGCTTTGCGCCCTCAGACGGATGAACCCCATTGGCGGCTCGATGGCGACGAAACCGGCGCGATGTTGCGCGCCCAGGGAGCATGAAATGATAGACGGACGCGAGGATCAGGCCGCCGGATTGCGGCGGCTCTTTCGGCAAACCCCGCCAGCGGTGGTTGCCTTTTACGCTACGGGACGGCATCGTGTCCATCATGCGATTCTGGCTGCGCAACGCATTGCCGGACAGCATCACAAGGTGCTGCTGCTCGATGAAGCCGTGGGTGACAATGCGCTTGCCGGAGCACTGGGGCTTGAACTCGGCATTGATCTCCTGCAAATGCTTGACGGACGGCTGACTTTGCCCGAACTCCTGCAACCCGTGCCAGGTCTCTTTGGGCGGGTTCCCGCTGCCGCTGCTGCACTCGCGCTGCCTCTGCTCGACGAAGCCCGGCGCGCCTGTCTGCTTGAAGCCCTGCGCGTGCTGCACCATCACGCCGGAATCGTGCTCATCCATGCCGGTTGCGATTCGGCAAGAGACCCATCGCCTTTCGTCCAGGCCGCCCCACAACGCCTGCTCGTGGCCGAAGCCAGCGCCAGCGGAGCCAGCGAAGCATATTGCGTCATCAAACAATTAGCTTCGGCGGGTGCTGGTTCGATGCACGTGGCAGTGGCCCAGGCACACGATGCGGCGGACGCGCGGAATTTTTTCACTTCACTTCGGGCCTTGGTGCGTCACCATGTAGGTGTACCGTTGCTTTGGCTGGGAGAGGTCGAGCGCGACGATCTTGCGGCGGGTTTGACCCGTACGCCTGCGCCGCCTCTGGCCCGTGAAGGCGGCGCGGTGTTTCTCCGGCGGCTCTTGGGCGCGGGTTTTTCCACAAACGCGTAATAAGGGCGCGGGTTTCTCACCTGGGTGAGACAGACGCATGACGCATAATGCGGAAAATCGACTCGACATGGATCGCCTGGTGGTGTCTTACGCACCGCTGGTCAAGCGTTTAGCATATCAAATGATGTCCCGGTTGCCTGCTAGCGTAGAGGTTGAAGACCTCATACAGAACGGCATGATGGGCCTGCTGGATGCCATCAACCGTTTCGAGGAAGGCATGGGTGCGCAGTTTGAGACTTATGCCGTACAACGCATCCGTGGCGCGATGCTCGACGGGCTGCGTGAAGCCGACTGGGCGCCGCGCAGCACACGTCGCGACATGCGGCGCATCGAAGCCGCCATCAGCATGCTTGAACAGAAGAATGGCAGTCCGCCGAGCGAATCCGAAATCGCCGGGCACCTTGGCCTGGAACTTTCTGAATACCAGCGCATGTTGCAGGATGCGCGCGGCCATCAACTCATCTATTTCGATGATTTTTCTTCCGAAGAAGGTGAAGATTACCTCGAACGCCACTTCGGGCAGACTGATGCCAACCCGCTTGCATTGCTCGAAGATGCCGACGCGAAAGCTAAACTCGTTGAAGCGATACAAAACCTGCCCGAGCGCGAAAAAATGGTCATGGCGCTCTACTACGACGAAGACCTCAACCTGCGAGAAATCGGTGAAATACTCAATGTCACCGAGTCCCGTGTCTGCCAACTGCACAGCCAGGCCGTGGCGCGCCTGCGTGCATTGATGCTGGGGTACCGTCATGGATAGTGTCAGCCTCGTTGGCCTCATCCTTGGCCTGGGAGCCGTCATTGGCGGGCAAATACTTGAAGGCGGCCATATCGCTTCGCTGGTGCAACCAGCGGCCTTCCTCATCGTCGTAGGTGGGACCGTCGGCGCGGTTTTGTTGCAAAGCCCCCTGCGCGTATTCGTTGGGGGCGTGAAGATGGCGAAATGGGTATTTACGCCCCCGCCTGTCAGACACGAACGCGCCATTGAGCTCATCACCGAATGGGGCTACCTGGCTCGCCGGGAAGGGGTGCTTACGCTCGAACGCCAAATCGAAGAACTTGACGACCCTTTCATGCGCCGTGGGCTGCAAATGCTCGTTGATGGCATCGAACCCACCCATCTGCGTGAAACGCTCGAAATCGAAATTGATGTCTGGGCGACACAGATGCGTCATCGCGCCCGTATCTGGGAGAGCGCGGGCGGCTACTCCCCAACCATCGGCATTCTCGGAGCAGTGCTTGGGCTGATCCACGTCATGGAGAACCTGTCCGACCCCACCAAACTGGGCTCAGGCATTGCCGTAGCTTTTGTTGCTACTATTTATGGCGTCGGCCTTGCCAACCTCGTCCTATTGCCCATACACAAAAAACTCCTTTCACGTGTCGGCGCCCTCGCCAGTTGCCGGGAAATGATCATCGACGGGCTCATGGGCATCGCTAACGGAGACAACCCACGCGTCATCGAAAATCGGATGCGGGGATATATCCAGTAAAAAGGTGCTGACATCATGGCGCGGCGACGCAGGCCCCACGAAGAAGAACACGAAAACACCGAACGTTGGCTGGTGTCCTACGCCGACTTCATCACCTTGATGTTTGCCTTTTTCGTTGTCATGTATTCCTTGAGTTCCGTCAACGAGGGCAAATACCGGATACTTTCCAGCTCATTGATGCAAGCGTTCCGTAGCGCCAGCATCAATGCCGAAGGGCAGACAATTGTCGCGCCCCCGGTCGTTGTCCCTACCGGCCCGCCTGTGCCCGTTAAACGGCCCAAAGGGCACGATAACCAAGGCAAAGCGCGTGAGCAGACGGCTCAGAAAATGCGCGACATGGCCGGCCATATCCGCCGTGTCCTCGAACCCATTACCGGGAACGGCCAGGTCAGGGTGACGGAAGGTGCATTTGGCGTGACTGTCGAAATCAATGCCAGCGCGCTGTTTTCCACCGGCGAGGCTGTCCTCGGCAGCGAGGCGAACGCCGCGCTACGCGCCGTGGCTGGTGTAATTTCGAATTCGGAATTTCCGATCATGGTCGAAGGCCATACCGATAGCAACCCGATCAGCACCCTGCGTTTCCCTTCCAATTGGGAACTCTCGTCGGCCCGTGCTTCGTCGGTCGTGCGACTTTTCATCGAAAGCGGCGTTTCCCCGGATCGCCTTACCGCCGCAGGCTATGCCGACCAGCGCCCCGTTGCCGACAATGACACCGAAGAGGGTAGGGCGCGCAACCGCCGCGTGGCGATCATGCTCGAATCGCGCGTTCCTGTAGGTGAGTCAGAGCCGGATACCGAAACTGAAACACCCGGCGCGCAGGCACCCACGGCAATCGTTCCAGACGACCCGGTTTTGACGCCCTGAGGATGCGTCGGGGGCAATTTTCAGTCCATTTTATGCAATATATGTTTTATTATATTTTTTTGTAATGTAAAATCCTTTTGCCGGGGCAAAAAGAAAGGCTCCGGACTAGGGAGCCTTCCTCGCTCACGCTCCGGTAAAAGAGGTGATGTGTGTGAAGCCAACCCACAGCAAATGTCGTTGGCGGCACAGGATCGTGAAGATAATCCTATGGGTTATCGTAGCGGTTTTGCTGCTCTATAGCAAGCCTGCGTTGTAGCGCATCTGCGCAAGTTGTACCCGCCCTGTACCAACGACGCGGGGCGGCTCACTCTGGGCAACTTGCCCCGCGTGCGAAGGTGTACCCTCTCCCACAAGTGGGAGAGGGGTTTTAACAGTTTGCACAAAATCTAGCTGAATCTATGCTAACATATTCAAAATGGATAGATTAGTTGGCATAGGCGAAGCTGCGAAAGTCCTGGGCGTGTCGATTACGACGTTGCGCCG
>WREK01000022.1 GCA_009779355.1 Betaproteobacteria bacterium
GGCGGCTTGCGCAGCAAGACGGGGGGGTGGGTAAAGCGGGTACATGACCCCTGTAGTTCCTCTGGTACGGCCAACGAAAATGCCAACCCTTGCGGGGGGAGGCGTTCATTTCATTCGCAGGCTTGCCCCAACGGTTTGCCCTCTCCCACCCCTTCGGGGCACACTCTCCCGCGAGCGGGAGAGGGGAATGTGCTTCCCTTGCCCGTTTGTGGAGATGAATTATAGGTTGGGGTGCGTGAAGCAAACCCCAACAATGAGCGTAAAGGCGAACCCTTAGCGTTGGGGTTCGCAAGCTCACCCCAACCTATGCGACCTTCGCGACCAAACCCCCGCTTCATTTATTGAGCACCATTTTGCGGAGGCGATGGTTGGCTCCATCTGCCACATAGAGGATGCCTTCTTTTTCGTTTATCGCAACGCCGCAAGGTTCATTAAACCAAGCAGATCTTCCAATGCTGTCGAAATAGCCTCCGGTGTTTTGTCTTGTTCCGGCTTCCAAGGCGTTGCCAGCAAGCGTAGTGACTTCTCCGTCGGGTGTTATTTTTCGGATGCGATGGTTTGCTCTATCCCCTACATAGAGGTTGTTTTCCGCGTCTATGGTGATGCCGTGAGGAAAATTTAACCGTGCAACGCTTCTGTCGCCGTCGGCGTATCCGCCGTTATTAGTGCCTGTTGGGCCGATACCCGCAAATGTGCTGACATCTCCTTGTGGTGTCACTTTGCGGATGCGGTGGTTTGACCTATCTGCTACATAGAGGTTGCCATTTGTGTCTATTGCGATGCCTACAGGCGTGTCAAACGCTGCAACTTCTTTTGGGCCATCCTCATATCCACCGATGGTATCAGGGCCTGAAGGGCCGATACCCGCAAGCGTGCTGACAGCGCCTTGTGGCGTTATTTTTCGAATGCGGCGATTATAAAAATCCGATACATAGAGATTATTGTCCTTATCTATGATGATGCTGTGAGGTGAGTAAAACAGTGCGGATGTTCCTGTTGTGTGGTCGAGATAGCCTGACGTTTGGGCGGTGCCTGCAAACGTGGAGACATCTCCTTGCGGCGTTATTTTTCGAATGCAGTGGTTGGTGAAATCCGCAACATAGAGGTTGTTGTTCTCATCTATGGCGATGCTACTGGGGTTTTCAAACTGTGCGGACGTTCCTGTTGCGTGGTTGAGAAAACCTGCCGCGCCAGTGCCTGCAAATGTGAAGACATCTCCTTGCGGTGTTATTTTTCGGATACGGTGGTTTAACCATTCCGCCATGTAGATGTTGCCGTCTTTGTCTATGGCGATGTCATCAGGATGGTAAAATAGTGCGCGCGTTCCGGGGCCGTCGGCATATTGTGCATTGGCGTCTTTTGCCATGCCTGTAGGGCCGCTGCCCGCAAGCGTGCTGACCATGTATGTGCCAGTCCTTATCGGCGCTTCTATTTCAATTTTGCGGATGCTGGACTGATCTGTCACATAGAGGTTGTCATCCGCATCTATCGTAATGCCGCAGGGGTTATCAAACTGTGCGGCGCTTCCCAGGCCATCACGATGGCCTTGAGTACTGCCTGCAATCGTGCTGACTATGCCGGTTGGCGTTATTTTGCGGATGCAATGGTTTAGCTGATCCGTCACATAAAGGTTGCCAGATGTATCCATGACGGCATCATAAGGGCTGTTAAAGTATGCAGCACTTCCCGTGCCATCGACAAGGCCCGGTATGCCGCTGCCTGCGAGGGTGGTGACGTATGTCCGATCCGGAGCCATACCTAATCTGCGGATACGGCTGCCGGAGGATTCCGGTACAAAGAGAGCCGTGTTTGAAGCGTCTATCGTGATACCACGAATACCACAAAACGCCGAAAAACATGCTACTGCTGAACCTTCTGTGGGTGGTGGAAGGTTATATCCGGTTTTTTCTACGCCATCAGCATAACCGAAAACGCTGGTGCCTGCGAGCGTTGTGACCACTCCGCCTGCCGTCACTTTGCGGATGCGCATGTTGCTAGCATCTGTCACATAGAGGTTGCCTCGCGCATCTATGGTAACGCCATGAGGTAAGGAAAACCGTGCAGCGTTTCCTTTGGCATCAAGATAGCCAGCCTGTGGTTTATCTACTGTACCATTGTAGCCCGCAAGCGTACTAACACCTCCGGTCGGCGTTATTTTCCGGATGCTGTGGTTATCGTAATCCGCCACATAGAGGTTGCCTAATGGATCTCTGGCGATGCCAACGGGTCTATTAAAGCGTGCAGACGTTCCTGTTGCGTTGTCGTCGGCAAAGCCTGCCGTGCTGCCCGCAAGCGTGGCAACCGTATAGCCATTTGCGTTTGGCGTTATTGTTCGGATGCGGTGGTTATATGTGTCCGATACATAGAGGGTGCCAGACTCGTCTATGGTGATGTAACGGGGGAGGTTAAACCGTGCGTCAGTTCCTGCGCCGTCGGCATTGCCCACCGTGCCATTGCCCGCTATCGTGGTAACCGTGTATGTCGGCACATAACTGAATTCGGTGGGAGAAGTTGCAGTTCCACGCTCTGTTTCTACCGTTATTTTTCCGCTGCAACCCATGTTTTTGGGCACTATCACGGTCAATTGCGTGGCGGTGGCTGCTACAACTCTAGCTGGAACACCATTCAGTTTCGCTATATTGCCTGGCAGGGTTGTATGGAAACTGCCGCCAAAAATGGTCAGCGCGCTGCCGTGAGATGCCTCAGAAGGAGTGAAGCCGCTGATGACGGGGGCAGATATGGGCGGTACGAGATTCAGTATTCCTTTAACAATCAGATTTCCACCAACAGTCAAATCACTATCAGTGGAAAAATCAGGGCTTGACAACGGCGGGAACGATACGCTCAAGGACTCTACACTGCGGCTTTCCTCACTGTTGTTTCCAAGAATGCTGCTTCCCACAACCCCCAAAGCCGCAAAATGATGCTCCACCCCTTCTGGTAAATCTTTCCAATTCACAATCTTCCCGTTTCTGGTCTGGAGCAGCCAGTAATCCCCATGGCGGAAAAATTCTGCGGGGGAGAAGCTGAAAGAAGCAACGTCCGGTATTTTAAATAATTCTTTATCAGGATCAGGGTCAATATCTGCCAAATTGGAAAAACCATCCCAGCGACGCACGATGATTTTGATTTCTTTTAATTGCGTCTGTTTGAATATTTCAAGTTCCCAAGAATCGTTTGGTGTAAAACTCAAAATACCCGTGTCAGAATTAAAACTATCGCCATTTAGCATATACCAAAAGCCTTCGCTTTTCCCCGTTTCACCTGGAATGAACAGCTCCAGCCAAGCCGCATCCATGAAGGCATTTTTCATACTTGCGGTGTAGTTTTTCAATGTGAACGCCTTGCCGTCATCGGTTGTTGCTTCGGCGCATATAGAAGCATTGTCTTTAGACCATTTGAAATATTTGCGCGGAGATTCTATGTTTTGTTGTTGATGCACTTCAATGCGATAAAGACGGTTATCCTTACTGAGTTTCTCGGAGATGGAGTCGAGCGTCAACGTCCCTGTGCCCTTGCCCTTCCACCACGTGCCATCGTTCTCGCTAAAATTGTCCTCCATTTATCCTTTTCAAAATTCCTGCCAGTTTCCCAGCCAGACTGAAACCGGACTACCCACTCGGTTTTTAGACGCGTCGTTGTTTCCAGGCCGATTGCTGGGTCGATGAGATCACCGTCTTCCGCCGCAGTGACTTCCCGTTCCCATGTATCGATGTAACAGAGATAATTTTCCGAAGCATCCGGCACATCCAACGTAATCGGTTCCTCATTTTCAATCAACAAACCATCGATATAGTAAGCACCTTTTTTCAGGGTGAGATTAGTGCCTCCCACTAGTTCCATCGCCATATTCTGAGGCGTACCAGCACGACCCACCATGTCGCGGAAAAAGCTGCTGTAGCGATGCTCGGCAATTCGCACCTGCTCGTTCCAGTCGGAATCGAGTTGCAAGCGCCCCTGTTGCATCAGCACGGCGTTGTAAAGTTTTTTCCGGTCGAAGTTAAAACGGCTGAAATCACCTTTCATGTTGCTCTCCTCAAAAGTCGTTCAAATGATATGTTCAGTTGTTTTCCGAAACTGTTTCTTCGGCTTCCTTCAATTCTTCCTCCAACACCTGAATTGCGCCGCTGATGCGCAATAGGGTTTCCCGGAGGTTGCTGGTCTTGGTGTCGAAATCCGCGAGCATTTTTTGCCCGGATTCGAATTCTGATCTCAGTTTGTTCAACCGTTCTTCAAGTCGTTCGCGCATTACGTTGGCTCCTTTGGGATGTTCGATTCGGTATCGCGCAGGGTTTCATCGGGGATGAGCGCGGCGTTCATGCCTACTGGCAGGTAGTCGGCCAGTTTCTGGGTTACGGCTTCCCAGGCCAGCACGTAGCCGCGATGATGGAACGCGCCCATTTCGCCGCCATTTTCGGCACCGTGACGTATGGATTCGGGCGAGGCAGGGTGTATGACGCCACAGCCGGGTTTGCCCCATTCCTTCGTGTAAAACGCGGGTTTATCCGTTACGTTTCCGACAATTTTGCTGAGGAATTCCTGTGTCAGCAACTGCTTTTCCCCGGCTTCGTTAAGGTAGTTTGGGACAGGGCAGGGGGAGTGAATGGATAGGGTGGTTCGCATGGGTACTTGTGCCAGAAAGGAAATGAGAGCCTTGCCTATATGCATTCCGCCCGCCAGGCTTAAATGGCCGCCTTGGCCGGTAGGGGCAAGAGCCCAATCCTCGGCCAGGGCAGAGGCAGAGGGAGCATCCCTTCTGGAGAGCGCCGGGTTGCCTGATGCGTCAAGAGCCTCAATGGCAGCCAGGTCGAACACCAGCCCGCAGTATCGGTCGCGCAGCTTATTGTTGAAGGCGTCCTGTTTGTAGTTGTACCACGACGATTCGCTCGGATAGAGCGGCGCAGTGACATGCACAAAGGTGACGTTTTCATATGTTTTTTCGAGCGCGTCCAACGTGGTTACATAGGCGTCGAACAAATCATCGACATTGATGTCGGCGAAGTCCGAGTAGCAGAACTTCATGAAAGCAATCTGGGCTTTGCTGCCGCCTTCCTCCATCAAACTTTCGAAAACGTCGAGTTTATCGAAGGGTTCTCCGTTGAAACCCATATCGTTCGCGGCCATGTAGAACTCGGTGATGCCTTTGATATCCGGCTGGCTGCCGCTCACGATGGGAAGGCTGTTTTCGAGGGCCCTCAAGCCATTGACGATGTTTTCCCCTACGGAGTTGTGTACAAAGAAAACGGATTTATCTTTGAGCTTTTCCAAATCCTGAGCCGTGTAAGTTGTCTGGATCCATGGGATGTCATTTGGGACGGCCGGCTCCGATTCTTCGGTCGGCCCCGGTTCTTCGGTCGGCCCCGATTCTTCGGCCGGCTCCGATTCTTCGGTTGGCCCCGGTTCTTCGGCCGGCTCCGATTCTTCGGTTGGCCCCGGTTCTTCGGTCGGTTCCAAAGATACCTGCGCCAGGAAAGAAATGAGGGCCTTGGCCACGTATTTCCCACCCGCTGTATTCAAATGTCCGCCATCGTCGGGATTAGTCCATTCGTCGGCCAGGGCAGGGGATTTCTCGTCTAAGGCGAACACCGCGTCGCCTGAGGGGTCGATCGCCTCAATGGCGGCCAGATCGAACACCAGGGCGCTATATCGGTCGCGCAACTTCTCGTTGAAGGCGTGCTGTCTGTTGTTGTGGTACGAAGATTTTTTGGGATAGAGCGGTGCAGTGACGTGCACAAAGGTGACGCCCTCGTACCTTTCTTCGAGCATGTTCAACGTGGCCACATAGGCTTCGAACAAACCGTCAACGTCGGTATCGGCGTCGAAGTCTGCATAGTAGAACTTCATGAAAGCAATCTGGGCGTTGTTGCCGCCGCCATGTATCAGACCCGTAAAGGCGATAAGCTTTTCAAAGGGCAGGCCATTGAAACCCATGTTGTTTGCGCCCATGTAGAACGCGGTGATGCAGTTAGCTTTCGGCTGGCGACCGCTCTCGATGAGAAGGCTGCTGTCGAGGGCCTTCAAGCCATTGACGATGTTTTCCCCCACGGAGTTGTGCACGAAGAAGACGGATCTGCCTTTGAGCTTTTCCAAATCCTGAGCCGTGTAAGCAGTCTGAGTCCATGGGCTGCCAGTTGGACCAGTCGGTTCGGTTGGCTCGGTCGGCTCGGTTGGCTCGGTTGGCTCGGTCGACTCGGTTGGCTCCGTCGGCTCGGTTGGCTCCGTCGGCTCCGTCGGCCCTTCGATGTTCGGGTTGGATGAGAGGTTACAGGCAACTTGAGACCAGAGCGCCTGTATGGCGGCTATGCCTGCGGCATTCGGATGCAGGCCGTCTTCCAGCAGCGAAGTGCGGTTTTCTTCATGTTGCTTGAAATACGTGTACAAATCCGGCCCGACAGGCAGGCTGTATTCGTTTGTTAATTTGTCGACAACGCTGTTCAGGGACTGGATGAGGCTGTCCGGTACCATCGTGCTGTAGGGGATACGCGCAACAATGGCTTGCTTGCCGCTTGTTTTCAGCAGATCCAGGATTCCGGTCAGGTTCCGTTCATACTCCGCCGCGTTGCCATCGTTGCTGCCAATGCCAACCGCCCAGAAGTGGATGCCCCGGTTGCCGTCGATGAACGCCTGGAGGTTTGCCAATACATGCCCTGAATTGATCCCGCCGATGCCGAAGTTGATCATGCTCGGGTAACGGTTCTGGTTCTGTGCATGCACCAACTCGTTGAAAGGCTGCCCCTTTCCGGGACGTCTCCAGAAGGTATCCGCCGTAATGCTGTCGCCAACGAAGCCCCATGTGTCGCAAGCGTCGCCGGGTTGGCACTGGCTCAGGTCGTGGATGTCGATTTCATTGATGGACGAAGCCCCGCTTGTTATCTGGAGGCGGACCCACAGCATGCTGTCGCCTTCGATTTCATGCGTACGCGCCGCCCATGGATTGTCCTGGACTTCAACCCTGGTCACCCAGTTGCCGTCGTTTCCATCGGTGGAGTCCGATGAAACCTGGATTTGATAGTTCTCGGGGGCGCCATACTGGGTCTGGTTGTAGTCGTAGTTGAAACTGCTCATCCATTGGAACAGCATGCGGGAAAGCGGCTTCGGCAACTTGAAGGTGATATAGGTGTTCAAGGGGAGCGGACGAACCCAGATGTCGGGGTCGTTCCCGCAGCCGCCTATGTTGTCGAGCAGCCATGAAGGGGGGTTCCCCTCATTGAAGCCCGGAATGCCCTGAATGGTTGGGAAGACCCGCATAGCCGGGGTGACTGCCAGATCTACCGGGTCGATCCCTCCGGGGCCATGAGTTGTGCCGCAGAAGTTGAAACCAGCCGTGGATTGTTTGTATTCGACGATGAGGCGGGCGAGGTTTCCTCCATCTGTGAGCGGGTTCGTTTGATTGCCTGCTCCTGGGCCGAACGCCAGCAAAATACCTCCAATGGAAGCGATTTCATCCACATGGGTCAGGAAATAATCGGCCCGGTTGTCCCGGTATCCCTGCTGTGGTTCCTGCCGTTGCGGGTCGGTTACTGGAATGTTGGGGGAATTTTCGTGGCCTATGGGAAGTTGCCACCAGACCAACGGCTTTCCGACGACGTTTTTCAGTTCTTTTGCCCATTGAAAGTGTTGGGCAAAATTTGGCAAAGTCTGGTTGGTTTTGTCCCACCAGCGGTTTTCATTGCGAGGATCTACAAGGAGATAGAAGTCGGCGTCTCTATCCAAAGCTTCGAGAACCAGGAAATCCGTCTCAGAAGCACCCAGGGCGTTCAGGTAGTCTCCTGCCTGCCTTGCATGGCTTTCCAGATCCAGGTTGGGATCGCTGTTGATGTTGACGTCGATCCCTGTCGCCCAGGCTGAGGCATGCAACCCGATTCTGGTATTGGGCGCGTATTTTCTCACCATGGAAATGAGGCATTTTGAGAAACCGGCAAAGGTGTCTTCAAAACCCTCACCGTCCGTCGGATTGGCTGCACAGACCGCTGCGGGAATGTTGTCGGGGGATTCTGGACTGTTGTCGGAGGATTCTTGACTGCGGTGTTGGGCGTAGCCCCAAAGATCAGGCTCCAGATGCAGGATAGCCTTGCGGTTTCCTATTTGCTGAAGCATGAAACGCCAATCGTTGAAATACCTCGTCAGGAATGCCTCGTCATTGGCCGGATACACTTGCGATTCCACGCCGGAAGTCTGGGCAAACGTGTAATAGGTGATCATCGGAATAAACTGATCTTTCTCAGCGTCATCCAGAAAATCCCTCAGGTACTGACCAGGAGGTAGTTGGAAATCCTGCCAGCATCCCCACCAATTGCTGTCTTCTTCCGTGCATTGCGACGGAACTTCAGGGCCGGCAAAAATAGCGTCTGCCAAGTAGATATATCTGACGTCCAGCAGGCCGGGATTTTGTTGGAGGAACAAATTCTCGGCCATTGCGCCGACCATCACCCGGTCTTTGCCGAAGTACTCTACGAGGGCTTTTTCGGCACAGTCCTCAGGGTCTATAATGACATTATCATCCATCTTCAGCACGAGGCCGCTGCCTTCTTTTGCTAACGTGTAGCCGTAGTCGCCGATTGTGCCGGTCATTGGCTGGAAGGTTCCTGTCAGCGTGCCCGCTTCGAGGAGGACGATCCGGTCTCCCGGTTGCAAGGACGGGCCGCTGCCTTCAGGGTTCACGGTGACAACCGGGGAATTGCCGATGTTCGCCGTGCCGGTAACGATAAGCATGACGCCGCCCGCCGCCAGGGCAGGGGGCAGATAGAAGTTCAGTTCCTGGAAGTGGTTCAGTTCGGCAACGGTTATGTTGGCGGAGTGGAGATTCAGTTTGTTGCCGGTGGAGGGGCCGGAGACAAATGCATAGCCGCCGTGGAGGCCGGTTTCTTCTCCAAAGGTCGGGTTGCCGCAGATGGTTACGATGTTGTTCGCGGCGGTGGCGATACCGCCGACGGCAGTGGCGCTACCGCCCAGGACGCCCTCAGTTATTGTGCCGCCAAGGATGGTGACGCTGTTGTCCGTGGCCGTGGCATTGCCGGAGTTGGTCGTGGTGTGCCCGCCGACGACCTGCCTGCTGACGATGCCGTTGGTGATGGTGATGCTGTTGCCTGTGGCCGCGACGTTGCCGGAGGTGAGCCTGTGGCTTCCGCCGACGGCATCGCCCCGCATGATGCCCACTGTGCCGCCATTGATAAAGACCTGATTGTCGGTGATGGCCTCCGTATCCAGGGTATTGATTGCGCCGAAGATGGCTCTTACGTCGCCGCTTTCGAGCGTGACTCTGTTGCCCGAAATACTGTCGCTTTTGCCGCTGCTGCTGCCGGCAGGCGCCAGGACGTTGGTTGCGTCAATGGAGGCGATGTCTTGCAGCGGGAAGTCGGGATGGGTGAAGTCCTGCGTCTGCTTCGGTATTGCGTCGCCTATCACCAGCACGAGGCTGTTGCCTTCTATTTCCAACGTGTAGCCGTAGTCGCCGATTGTGCCGCTCATCGATGGGAGGGCGGGATTCCCGGACAGCGCGACCGCTGTTATGAGGGTGAACCGGCATCCCGGCTGCAAGGTTGAACCTTCGCCATCGAGGGCTATGCTGACCGTGGTATCGGTAAGGAACGCCATACCGGTGACGGTGAGTATCGTGTCACCATTCTCCAGGGTGGCGGGCAGATGGAAGTTCAGTTCCTGGAAGTAGTTCAGTTCGGTAACGGTCAGGCCGGCGCAATGAAGATTCAACGTGTTGCCGGTGGAGATACCGCTGCCGGATAGATGACCGCCATAGAGCCCAATGCCTTCCCCAAAGACCGGATTGCCGCTGATGGTTACGGTGTTGTTCGTGGTGATGGCAGAGTTGCCTGTCGCATCCGCACCGTAGATGTCTCCGTTTACCGCGCCGTTGCGGATGGTGACGCTGTTGCCTGTGGCGATAGCAGTACCGTAACTGCTTGAGGCGATTCCGCCGCTGACTCCATTTACCGTGCTGCTGCTGATGGTGATGCTGTTGCCCGCAGCGATGGCAGTGCCCGAGTCGTTCATGGCAAGCGCGCCGGAAAGGTCACTTTCCAGACGCCCGTTGTTGATGACGACGGAATTGTCCGTAACTGTGGCCGTGACGTTGCCGGAAGTGAGGTGTATTCCGCCGATGACAACATCAATGGGAATCTCGCTCTGTGCAGCCACCGTACCGCCATTGATGATGACCTGATTGTTGGTGACGGCGTCCGGGCCGTTGGTGCTGAATGCCCCAAGGACGCCTTCCACTACGGCGTTCTCAAGCAGTGTGACGCTGTTGCCCGAAACGCTGTTGCTCTTGCCGGTATCGCTGCCGGTGGGCGCCAGGATGTTGGGGGAGCCGTTGATGGTTTGCAGCGGGAAATCGGGATAGGCGATGGTTTCCGCCTCGGGCATGGCAGTCGTTTTAAACCGCTCGCTCCACACGTCGCTGTACGTACCGCCGCCACTGTTGGCAACGAAATGCAGTTGATATTCTGTGCTTGGGGAAAGGCCATAAAGGGCGCGGGAAAACACCGTATTGGCATTCATGACGCCCGTGTTGCTTGCAGCCGCAACGATCTCTTCGACGGAAGGGACGGGTTCGTCGGCTGAAAGCGCGACCCAATAAGCGATGGCAGCCTGGTTGCTGGTGATGCTGAAGGTTGCGCCTGTGGCCGTAGCGGTCAGGCTCTGGTCGAAAAGAAGCGTGGAAATGTCATCGTTTAGCGTCAGTACGAGGTTGTTGCCTTCTATCGTCAGAATATAGGGATGACCACCGATCTCGCCGGATGCGGACGTTGGCTCGAAAGCGCCGTTCAGCGTGCCTGCCTGAATGAGAACGATTCGGTCTCCCGGTTGCAAGGGCAGGTCAGTGCCGTCAAGGCTTACGTCAATCGTGGAACCGATGCCGATTTCTGCCCTGCCGGTGACGGTGAGCATCGTCATTGTGTCGCTATCTTTCAGTGTGGCGGGCAGGCGGAAGCGCAAGTTCTGGAAGCCACCCAGTTCGGCAACCGTTATCTCAGCGCAATGAAGGTTCAGTGTGTTGCCGGTGAAGACAGACTCGCAGTACTCAGCGCTGCAGTAGAGCCTGGCGTATTCTCCAAAGGTCGGATTGCCGCTGATGGTGATGGCGTTGTCCGTGATGAAAGTGGGCATGCTCTCGGTAAGCGCGCAGTAGATGTTTCCGTTTACCGTGCCGCCGCTGATGGTGATGTGGTTGTCCGTGATCATGGCGCCGCCGCCGCTATCGTTCTGGGCATACGCGCCGATGATTTCTCTTATCGTGCCGCCGCTGACAATGATGGAGTTGCCTCTGGCCGTAGCGTGGTTGGATTCGTCGTAGGTTGTCACATACGCGCCACAGAGTTCACCTACTTCGCCACCGCTGATGGTAATGCGGTTGTCCGTGACAGTACCAGCGCAGTTGATGCCTATGGCAAATCCGCCCTCGACGTAATCTATCGTGCCGTTGGTGATATTGGTGGTGCTGCCCGTGACTGTGGCAGTGAATATGCCCGTGACGTCGTTGTCATCAACTCTGGGGCAGATGCATTCAGCATATCCTGTGTAGACGAAACTTGCCGTACCGTCGTTGATGGTGATGGTGCTGCCCGTGGTTATGGCATCGCGGGTGACGCTCTTGGTATAGCCGCCATAGACCTCACCCATTACCGTACCGTTATCAATGGTGACACCATTGTCCGTGGCAGTGGCGGCTGAGGTGCCGTCGAGATCCGAGTTGGTTCTGACGTATCCGCCGAAGACATCGCAATTCACTACGCCGTTGATGAGAACCAGGTTATCGGTAACGGCTTCCAGATCTTTGAGATTGATTGCGCCGTAAACACTTCCCGGCACTGTGGCAGCTTCGAGGAGCGTGACGCTATTGCCCGAAACGAAGTTGCTTTTGCCGGTATTGCTGTTGCTTGGCGCCAGGGAGTCGGCAACATTGTCAATGGTTTGCAGCGGGAAATCGGGATGGACGATGCTTGTCGATACGGCAGTAGTTTCAAACTGCTCGCTCCACACGTCGCTATGCAACAAGCCGTTGCTGGCGACGAAATGAAACTGGTAGGCCGTTTCCGGGGAAATGCCGGTAAGCGTTCCGGAAAACGGCGTATTGGCATTCATGTTGCCTGTGTAGACATTAGCGTGGTTGACAATCTCTTCGGCGGAAAGGGTGAACCCGTCGCCTTCGCCTTCGCCTTCGCCTTCAAGGACGACCCAATAAGCGGTGGCTTCAAGATTGTTGGTGACGCGGAAAGTGGCTTCTGTATCTGCGGCAATCAGGCTATAGGAAGAAAGTTCGAAGGCCGGCTCGGCGGTGGTTGTGAACGCCTCGACCCACACTTCGCTGTATATGCCGTCTTCGTTTTTGGCGACGAAATAAAGCTGATAGTCCGTTTTCTGTGAAAGGCCGGTGAGCGTTCCGGAAAAACTCTCGCGAGCGACCATATCGCCTGTGTTGACATTAGCGTGGCTGGCGATCCCTTCGGCGGAAGGGGTGGAACCGTCGTCTTCAAGGACGACCCAATAAGCGGTGGCTTTAAGGTTGCTGGTAACGCTGAAGGTCGCGGTTTCCGTTCCCGTGCTGGTCAGGCTATGGGGAGAAAGCACGGGGGGAGGCAGCAGCGCGGGAACGGTTGTGAACTTCTTGCCCCACATTTCGCTGTATATGTCTATGTCGTTGTCGTCTTTACCCTTGGCGACGAAATAAAACTGATAATCCGTGTCCGGTGAAAGACCGGTGAGCGTTCCGGAAAAACTCTCACCAGCGGCCATGTTGTTTGTGTTGACATTAGCGTGGTTGACGATCTCTTCGGCGGAAAGGGTGGGCCCGTCGCCTTCAAGGACGACCCAATAAGCGGTGGCTTCAAGATTGCTGGTGACTCGAAAGTCAACATGGCCGTTGTCGTTGGGACGATGAAGTTTCCGGCGATAAAGCGTGAGGGCAATGGCATCTGGGTCTGGAGCATACCGGGAATAACGAACGCCGCCTTGCGGTTCACTTAGATGATCACTGCTATAAAAGTTTTCCATGAAGATGCAGTCGCTGGCTTCCAGGTATTCTGCATATAGATTTCCCAATACCGTGCAATATTCAAGTTGCACGTAGCAATTGGAGGCGTTTACGGTGTGCAGCAGGCAATCCTGGGCGATAAGGTCTGAATTTTTTTTAACGGTGATTGTGTGGGCTGCGAGTTTTTCAAGCATCAAATACGTCTCTGATGGAACGTTCAATGTTGCTGTATTTGTATCTGTATCGCCCAGATTGAGTTCCGTAAAATGATATCGAGCCGCTTCATTCAACGTTTTTTTACCTATGATATGAATGGTGTCTGTTACACCCGGTTTTTTGAAGAAATGCAAAGTATCGCTATCTTTATTGTATTCGAGCCCAATGTAATCGTTTAGTGAAACCGAGTCATTGTCTTTTTCAAGCCAATTAGCAATGTCAATATTGTCAGCGATATTTACATTTACTTTGTTGGATTTCCATTTAAATTTGACGGCTTTTTCATCCGTAAAAAATCCAGGGTAGGGCAATACATAAAGCAATACCGAATACGGATTTGGGTGCCCCTGACGCCAGTCTGGTTTGCGGACGTCCACGGAGTGCACCGCCGTATTGCGATGGACGATAAAGTCTTTGGGGCTGATGAATTTTGCAGGATCTTCGTCAGGAGTACGTAGGCTCACTATCGTCGGTGACTCAAACGGACCGTCAACGCGCGCTGTGCGCGCTACCCGCTTCCAACCTTCCTGCATGACCAGGTTTTCAAATTTATTGAGTTCCTCCGCAATTTGATCGGACTTATCGAACCCACCGATTTTTTGTGCGATTTCAGAAATTGTTTTCAGCGACCCCTTGCTTTGCCGCCATGCTACAGCATGCATGATCTCTTCACGGCGGCCATTTATATGCGGAGAAAGCGTCGACACGCCCAGTAATTCCGCAAAGTAGGGGAGCAGCCATTCCTGGCAACTTTCGGGGAAGCAATCCTTGTAACGCTGATCCAGGCTGTTATAGATGGTGTCGAGCAGCTTGCCACAACTGTCGAGATACGCTGCCAAATGGCCTTCTTCACTTCCATCCAGATTGTCGCGTGTGCGATATATTTCCGGTAACGCTTCGTAGAGTGCGAGACCAAAACGGCTTTGAAAGTCATTCATTTTTGCGCCTCCTCTACTGCAGTAAGGTTGATGATGTTATTTTCATCTTCTTGCATCTGATGCATTTCATTAGGGTCGGGAATGTAAAGCACCCCATCAGTGTTGGGAGACCAAGACTGTTCGTTGGTAGTTTTGACTTCTCCATCTTCAAATTTAGCCTTACCTTTGTCATTGATTTCAATAAATTTGCAGACGGAGTATTCGATGCCGCGTATTGCCTCGACGCATTGGTAGACGTCACTCAAATAGACTGGTGCGCCAATGGGGCGTTTTTCGAGCGTAAAGCGTTGAAGCAAGGTTTGCCGGACGTCCTTTTTGATGTCTTCCTCTTTGAAACGGTTTGTGTCGATACCAATGTTGATCTTGAGCCTCAGGATTTCGCGCCTGAATGGTTCCAACTCGACGTGAATCCCCGGAATTGCACGAAACAGCAGGTATTCCTTGAGATCTTTCTTCAGGTCAGAATCCAGTGGATCTCCATACGCAGGCACGACGGTGACGCGCACCACCCGTTCGCTGCCATACGATTGCAGTTCGGCGTGCGCATTCCAGACTCTGTTGTGGCTTGCGGCCAGCGCTGCAAAATCGCCGACCGACACCGCACGTTCCATCGTCATCAGGCTTGCGGGGGCACTGCGCCGCAAGGAGGTGACAGATTCCATGTCGCTGCCGCCCCTGCTGTCTGAAGGTTGGCCGATTGCTTCGATACGTGAGTGGGGAAGTGCCAGTTTTGTCAGCGACCCGGCTTTGAGTTTGCCCGCCGATCCCGATCCCATCCGCCAGGCTATGCGGACATTATTTTCTCCGGATGGCAGCCGCCGACCGTTGACGCCGTCCCCGAACACGATGCGCAAGTGCCTTTCTTCGGTCATCCTGACCACGTAGTGAAGGTCAGCGGATCGGGACAGGTTGAACCGGGATACCTGTGTCCAGGGGACGCCATCGACCCTGACTTCGATATCGGCGCGTACGCCGGAGACCTGCGCCTGGTCGGGTACAAAAGAGACATCGGTTACGGGAAACAGGAATTCCTGATTGGAGAGCGTCGCATTGCCGCTGCCCAGGATCCTTTCCGGCTGCGTTTCGCCATGGCCAGCCGGCACGACATTGGCGTAGATTACCGTACGGCCTATTGTGTAGCCCTCGGGGAAAGGAGGTTCAAGCGTGACAGTGACAGAGCCATTTGGATTTTCATTTACGTTTTGTACAGTTGTTTGAAAATTCTTCCTTGGTTCGGACTCTTCTTCCTCAATCACGATAAGCCGGTCTTTGAGTTTTCTGGCGACTTCTATGTCTTCAAGCACTAGTTTATTCGTGAGTTTTTCTTTTCTATCTTCGTTGAAATTCCAATCTTTCAGGCGAGCCTGTTCTTTGAATTTTCCGAAAACAATAGTTTCATGGGCTGGGAAGTTGGCAATTACGCTTCCTGATGAAAATTGCCACGATTTGACGACTTGCAGATTAGACCGTGCCGGGTATGCCTTTTCTTCTGTCGAATTCTGTTGCTTTTCTATTCTTGCTGCTATTTCTGATATAGCCTGAACGCGCGCAGCCGCGAGATTTGAACCGCATACTGCAACACACAAATCATCACGAGCAATGCGTTTGACGATATTAACTTCCACTTTTCCTTGAGACAAAATTGCAAAAGTTTCCAATTCTTCAGCCGGGTTGAGATGAATGATCAGGTCGCCGCAAGTGCCTGAGACAGGCGGATTCAGTGTCAATTCAGTATATCCACTATCGTTCGAAAAATCTTCCACTAAATGGGGCTGAAAATTGCCGCGGGAACTTTCAACAATAACCGGCTCGCCACGTCTCAAATCATCGATGATGCGGTTCAATTCGAGCGTTTTGGCATCAGATATTTTTTTATACGAATGATTCCAATTCTGTAACCGCAAAGCATTGAAAGCGGGATCCACCTCAATGTCTTCCAGGGTTTCAAAAACGACCGGGCTGCCATTTTCGGGTGAGTGCTTGATTTGCAGGCCGCGTGCGACCAAGCCGCCTTGTTCTGGTTTTGCGTGCAGAGTCAGATACGTTGTGGCGGAAGCGGGCGGGTTGGGGTGGTAGTCCAGCCCATAGACGAGACGCCGCACATTTTCCCATTGCGTTGCCGTGCCGAGAAAGCCCTCGTTAGCATAGGCATCGAGATGCTCTGTCAGCACATGCGCGGCGCGCGCAAAGCTGCGAATTATTTCAATTGCAATGCCGCCACGATTATCGTTGAGTTTCAGGTAATTGTCGATTGCCTGCTGATGGTCTTTGCCGAATTGATCAGTGTATTTTTTGAGATCATCGAGCCTTTCCTGCAGATAATCCTCGTGGCTATCCGTATCATCAAATTTTTCATTGTCGAATGGAATGCCGAGCAATTCCATGTCCCAGCCTGCGAGGCGCGCAAACAATTCCTGGCGCAATGCTTCGAGATAAATCGCGGCATTGCCGTCTACATAACGGAAGCGCTTCAGGCCCGCACGGTTCCAGCGTGTCAGGTCAGATCTCATCTTGTTCTCCAATAGGCATAATGTTCGGCATGGTTTTCATCCTATGAGTCCTTCTCTGCATCTAACTGCCAGCGTGCCAAGCCCGTGCTCTTTCGGGTCGTTCTCGCAGACGGCGACCTCAAACCCTTCGAGCGCGACACTGTCTTCGGCTTTTTTGGAATCGCTGTCGGAACGTTTGAAAGTATTCACCTCGACACTTGCGATGCCTTCGATCTGCATGACCGCCTGGATGACATCGCTTTTCGCCAGTTTGGTGCCAAAGCTTAAGCGGTCGATTTCGAAGAAACCGCCTTCCTGCGCGTTGAATACGGTGCGGATTGTCTGTAGCACTTCGGATTGGTAATACTGGGGAGCGATGCGGATATCAAGCCCGATATCGATACCGACGCGGGTTGCTTCCCCAAACAGGACTTCCTGCCCTACCGTGCGCCTCGAATCCGACCAGGCTTTGAGGGAATTGATGACGCGAATATTCCTGTCAATCTCTCCGTCATCAGTGGTGATTTTGGGCAGGCCGTGTTGTGTATGAAAATTTTTCAGCCGCTGCTCCAGGATTGGCAAATCCTGAAAAACTTCATCAAGCGTGCTGTCCAGGCGTTGCCAGCCCAACAGGATGACCGTTACCAGGACGCAGTGCCAACTGCCGTTCCAGCAGGTCGATGAAACGGCGCGGCGCACCAGCGGGTGCATTTCCATGCTTTCTGCGTAGTCGCTGATACTGACCGTGCGGCGCTGCTGGTGTACCGATTTGGGGCCTGCCAGACGCGCGGCTTCCATCAATACCGGATTTTGCGACCATTCCCGATCATCGGTTTTACTGGTTTCATAGCCGATCAGGTTCAACAGGCGGCGCACGGAATCGGGACGGCGCGCCGTTTCGAGATAGGCTTCGGCCGTCACGCGGTCTAGCATGTCCGAAAGTTGATCCAGCGCCCAGGCCAGCACCTCAACCAGGACGACTTCGAGGTCGGCGGGCGTCCACTGTGTGCGTTCGGGAAAGCGCGCCGCCATCTCTTCGAGCATGGCCATCCGGAAGCCGTCAAAATCGCGCGCTTCCCAGACGAAGTCGTCACCCATCGGCGGCAAGGACAACGGCATGATTGCTGTGCGGATCCCGCAGTCCTTTTTTATGTTTCCAACGACGTCTTTGACGGCGATTGGTTCGTGGAATGACAAATCGAGTTTCAGGCTGCCGGCCATGTCAGATCCCTCCTGAAACCGAGAAGTCGTACTCTTCCAGCAAGCCGATGCGCGCCAGGGTGTAGGAAACCGAGATGCTCAGTTTTTCGCCCTCGCCTGTAACGCTGGCCTGCAAGGTGCCTGGGTCGACTTCACCTTGCAGGGCTTCCATCAACGACGAAAGCAGCCGGTTTTCCGTGACGCTCCAGAGTGCCGAACTGTTCGGCTCGAAGACCAGCCGCTTGACGCCCACGCCAAAGTTAGGGCGGAAGACGCGTTCGCCAGGGACCGTCATCAACACCTGTTCGATCTGCGAACGCACATGTGCGCCACGCCTGCTGAGTTCCGGGCCGTTCTTGCCGACATGGAACGGAAATTTCAGGAAACTGGGATCGGGAAGTCTTGGCATCTTCATGCCCTCAGGTTGTTTTGACTTTGGTTGAAAGCTGTGCCGATGTCATCCCCATGATGGGTGGAGATGTCGGCGAGGTAGGCGCTGCAGAGGTATGTGTATGCGTATTGAACATGGTCATGAAGCTGTCCCCCATGATCACCGCCTCTCCGCCGTCCCCTCCTAGCGCGACCTGCTTGGCCTTGATGGTTACGCCGGAAGAATCCATTTCGATCTTGTTGCCGTTGGCGTCTTCGATAATGATTTTCTTTTCTTTGTCATCGAACTGCATGATATGGCCAGAAGGCGTCTGAAATAGCCGCGTGGTTGGTGGCGCTTTGGCCGCATCGGAGGGTACGTCCGCTTCGCGCAGCCAGAAAACGCCTGTCCAGACCGGGCGGTTGATATCGCCTTCTTCAAATTCGGCCCAGACCAGCGCGTCTTTTTCGGGGACGGCAAACCATCCGTAAGACTTTCCGCCTCCGAACGGAAAGCAGGGCAATGCCCAGCCCGTTATCAGGTTGTCGATACTGCTATCGCTTTCTATTTTGCTATCGATTTTTGTTTTGTTTTGGTCGTCTTTTTTTTCGTCCTTGTTTTTTTTGCCGTCGCCGAACACAGCAGGAATGTGCAGGCGCAGGCGCCCGCGTTTTTCAGGGTCGTTGTTGTCGACGACGCGGGCACGGTATTTGCCGTACCAGCGTTCGTCGACCCATTCGCTGAGGTGGTCGATTTCTTCGGTCATTGCGTCGTTCATATTTTTCTCACTTTCGCCAATGGATCTGGCATGTCCTTCGAGTCCGTGTCGATCGTTGCATTGCGAATCAACTGAAACGCCTGGCGGTAGCCATCGGTGGAAAAATGATGCTTGACCTCATCGACGTACCAGAGGCCACCATACGTTGATCCAACGCCGTCAACCTTGACGAGGCTGTTCGTCTGTAGCACATGGCCGTACATGGAACCGTCCAACTCTCCGGTTGCGCGGATTTTCCATGCAACTTCTTCCGCTTTGGCTTTTGCACGCGCTTTGCGCTCGTCTTGTGTCGAGCCTCGTGGCGACCGTAAGCGCCAGGTAAAGTCGCCGAGGCCCTTGTCTTCGCTGGTTGCCCTTTTTTCCCCCAATGGCTTAAATTCGCCGGAATAGGTAATGGAAAAGGGTTTGCCATCGTCCTCTGCCATATCTGTAAAGCGAACGCTGTCAGGGAGGTGGCCGTCGTGGATTATCGAAAAGTTAAAGCAGTTGCTTGCCTGTCCGGCGTAGATCAGGATGACGGGTTGCGGTGTGCCGTTGAGGTCTGGCAGCCCGAAGTAGGCTTTACCCTTGCGAATATAGAACTCAAAACGATTGAGTGCTGCCCGATCCCTGATGAGCCGTATCGGCGTGCCGTCAAAATACAGATTGCCGCAAGTCGTCCCCTTTGCGGCATTCACATCGTTGCCTACCCAATAGTCCTTCAAAAGCTCCCTGATCAAATCATCGTCCTGAAGAGGGTCGTCGAGCGTTGAAAAGACTTTCTGCACATGCTGGCGGTCGAGCAGGATGGTTTCGTCCTGGCCGGTAACAACGACCTTTGCGATCATGTCTTCAGGATATTCTATTTTGATATCCCGTATGAAGCCGCGCATGATTTCTTCTTCACCCGCGCCAAAATCCACCTCAATGAAGAGGCGCTTCCACGGCTCCAGCAGACCCAAGTCCTGGACGTTCCATTTGCCGTCCTTCTCCCGGACGGATGCGAACGTCAGGGTACAGACAGCCGCGCTATTCCGGCTGGTTTCAACACTCACCTGCTCCAGATAGGGGTAGAGGTCGACGGTTTCCTTGCCGTCGATTTTGATGACGCATTTGGCAGGCTGACGATGTTTTTGCTCCAGACTCATGGCTTACTCGCTGGCTCCCGGGATCAGGAGCGTTTTCTCGGCGGTTTCCTGTTTGCGGCTCTCTTGCGTTTCCGGCTCGATGAAAAGATCTGTGGCGCACAGGACTTCCGGGTTTGCGTCCAGGATGCGCCACCATAAACCGTCATCGTTGTAGTAATTGAATGAAACCCTGTCGATACGATCCCATGGTTTGAGCTGGTATTCGACAATGCCGGTTGCCGGGCCGATATCCCGCTGACGGATGCCCCGGAACGAGGTTGATACTCCCGACTCTGTGGCAAAGTACTTTGAATCTTTATAGCGTGATTGTCTGGACATCCGCTGCTCCTTACATGCCAAAGGGAAAAGTCGCAGTAGTGTTGTGCATTATGTTGGTCGCCGCCGAGAGGGTTTGACGCACGTTTTCCGCGATGTAGAAAGGATTCCTGCTTTCGATGATTTGCAGGCTCAGCGACACTTCGGCGCGATAGGGCATCAGCGTAGGCAAAAATTCCTGCGTTTCGATCTGCGCCCGCGTCATGAAAACCGGCAACATGTGTACAAGGCCCCATTTGAATATCAGCACGGACAGCGCCTGATACTGCGGGAAGCTTCTCTCATTGCCCTTGCCCAGGGACGTAAGCATCCTTGCGCCATCGGGCTGCATCGATTTCGGCTCCAGCATGGAGCGGATCACATCGATTTCGGGCTGTATGCCCATAGCGGAGGCAATCGGGTCGCCTGCTTCCATGCGGTCGGTTGCATCGAGCATGATCGAGATGTCGAAGCTTTCCGGTTCCGCAAAGACGCCTTGTGCCGCCCGTAGGGCGTCCATAGGCGTTGCGAAATCGTAGCCGCCGCGCGTCCCGGCCAGGCCGGCCGTTTTGACCGATACGGTACGTGTGCGTGAGATGCGGGAAGGATTGAACTCGAAATCCAGCATCAGCACTCCCTTGCTCAAACCGTATTCAAACAGTGTCCCGCGCTGAACCCTGAGGGCGGACCTGACATATGGTAATGCGCTCAATTTCGTCTCCCTTCGATTCCCTGCAAAATTGCAGCAACTACCTTCTGCGCAACGGCACTGTCCCCTTCATGCGGGGAAACGGAAACCGATGGCACGCTCAGGTGATCAATGTGGATGTCCCGGCTCCAGTTCTGTTGATCCAGCCCTGTGCCGATCTGGTGCGCAATCGTGTTTGCCCGCGATTCGAACCCTTGGGGCAGGCGTAAACTTAAATGGCCAATCTCGATTGTCATGCTCCCTCCGGCAGATAATTCAATAGATGCCCCAGGCTGCGCTTGATGCGCTCCTTGCCATCTTTGCCGAGTTCGGCCCAGACGGCGCGTGCGATCCGTGTGAGGCCAACTTCACCGTCTTCGCCTGCGGCAAGGTATGCCGCGTGCAACGCGGCGTTGCGTATCTGCCCGCCCGTCAACACAACGGATTCAGCGAGCATCTGAAAATCCACTTCCTGAGCCAATGGCGCTTTGGGCGGGATATGCTGCTTCCAGAGCTGGATCCGCGCTTTTGCGTCTGGTCTCGGAAAATCGATGACGGCATGGAAGCGCCTTGCAAACGCAGAATCGATGGCGTCCCGCAGGTTGGTGGTCAGGATGCAGGGGCCTTGGTGGCGCTCCATGCGGGCCAGCAGGTGGCTGACTTCCATGTTGGCGTAGCGATCCCGCGCTTCCTTGATTTCCCCGCGCTTGCCGAACAGGGCGTCGGCTTCGTCGAACAGCAGCACCATGGGTTCGCCGTGCGTACTGTCGAACAGCATATTGAGGTTCTTTTCGGTTTCGCCGATGTATTTGCTGACCAGCAACCCCAGGTCGACACGGTAAAGCGGCCAGCCTAACGCATGCGCGAGCGCTTCGGCCGCGTAGCTCTTGCCCGTGCCGGACGGGCCGCTGAACAGGGCCACCGGGCCGCCGCAACTCTTTGCGCCCCACTGGTCGACGACCACATCGCGGAAACGAATCCACATCAGATATTCGCGTAGAGTCTGCAAACAGTTTTCCGGCAACACCAGATCGTCCATCGTGCCGGTTACGGGTGTTTCAATCGCGCCCTTGGGTACTGCACGGCAGGTTTTCCAGCCCAGCAGTTCGGAATGTGTCTTGGAAGTTGCGCGCAGCGGCGCATAGATGTCGCCGTTGGCGTCGTTGATCAGACCATACCGCAGCAAAGGCGCACGCCCATCGAGACGTTGATGAAGGACGCTGATGCCGTTTTGCTCCAACCCCAACATTTCACCGATCAGCGCTGCACTGGGGTAAGCAGAAGAGGCGCCAGCCTGCAATGTCTGGAACATCCAGCCGAGGCGCGGTTCGGCATCCGGGGCCAGCGCAAAGGCCAGGATGTCGGTATCCAACCGTTCCAGGCCGTAGCGCGTGACCATGCCGTGCCAGACTGTGCTGGCATTGCGCATGGCGTCGACCTGCTCCTGTATCCGGATCAATTCCTCGATTTTCTCTTCGTCAACCGGCTGACCACGCCTTGAGTCGGCCAGACAGCTGGCCAGCCTGTCTATCCGCGCCCATTCGTAGGCCATCGCGTCGGTTGCCGTAGTGTTCATGAACCCACCGTAATCAGTACGGGGTTGCTGACAAGCGTGCGCGACGCGCCTCCATTTTCGGGCTTGTATGTCCGAACTGCGCGTAACAGTGCCTGGATTTCATCGTTGTTGTTGAGCCTGGGGACTGTTACCTGAATTGCAGTTGCATTCTGCAACGAAGCAGATGTCGGTCGCAGTTCTTCTCCTTTCACACCCGTTTCCCAGCTTCCGGTGGGGGGGTTAGTTTTATCCAGGGTCCAGATTTCCCATTCAAGGCTCACTGGCGTTTCCGGGTTGCCCAATACGATCAGGGATACCGGGGTCTGAGGTGTGTATTTCTCCAACGTATAGGTTGGTTCCCCGTTATTTAAGAGACATATATGGGGCGCCCAGTCGGGACGGTTTTTTATATCGACTTCAACGAGCGGCACCTGGAGGTGGAATAAGGTTTTTTCTACTTCTTTATTGGGGTCGAGAGTCGCCGAGACCCCAAAGGAAACAGAGCTCACTCTTGGGCCTCTCTCGACGCGGGCCTTCATCGGAACCGGCAGTAACGCAAATTCATAGGATAGCGACAACCGGTAAGGCGTATTATTTTGTGTTGCCCACAAGTGATTGATGTCGTCCAGCGTCAACTGCATCGGTACGATTTGCAGGTGCGCCCGTACGGCGCCGCTTTCGTCTTCCAGCTTCAGCTCGGGATGTTGATGAAAATGCTTCGCAATTGCCCCTATCAGCTTCAATTCTGAATTGCCGGGCGTTTTGCAGGCCGAACCTGAACCCGGATCTGAACCTCCCAGCGCTGTAATCATGCAAAACGCCTTCAGGTATAGAGGGTCGTCCGATGTCGTGTCTGCCGGGAAACCGCTGTAGCCAACGCGGTAGAGGAAAACGCACAAATAATCCCTGTCTGCGTCTTTTTCCTGTTGCTTTGCAGCTTCGTGCGGCGGGCCGATCACTATCTGAGTGTTGGTAAGCTCATCTTCGAACAAATCGTACAATTGGTTCCGGATAGCATCTACAAGTATCGAAAGAGAAGCTTCCATCGTTAGAGCCTCCGCTGGTAATAACGGCCCGGATCGCGTGTAAATCCGGTAAAGGGTGAGGGCTTTTGTTGTACGGCTGGCGCTGATTCGACAATGACTTCAATCGTTCCGATCTGTACCCGTGGCCCGCTTTTTTCGCGTACCGACGAGGGTTTTTCCGCTGCATCGGCAAATGACGAAAGCAACCCGAGCGCCTGCTTGGCCTGCTGTATCGCCGCAGCCGTCATCGCCGCTTCGGGCAATGGTACTGGAGCACTTTTTTGGGCCATTTCGCCACACGTTGCGGGAATTGCCGGGGTTACAAGCGGCTTATCGATGGGTAAGTTCGTTTCCTGTCCGTTGCGCCTTATGTGCGGGGCTTCCATTTCAGGAGCTTCAACGGCCTTGGAGCGTTTTCGACTCAAGTCTGTTTCGTTCCCTTCTCCCGCTTGCAGCGAGGGGAGGGGCTTATTAATCAATGCTTTACTGCATCCTGCCGTAACGTTGCCGTAATTATAACGCACAATATACCCAATTAGCAAACTATTATTTTTGGCTCAAAAA
>WREK01000023.1 GCA_009779355.1 Betaproteobacteria bacterium
AGTATATCGGTCGCTTGGCCCGGATACAGCAAGCCGACAGGCGGCATATCGGGAATTATTTCGTTCCGAACTGGAACCGGGTTTGGTCGATGAAATACGGAAGGCAACGAATGGAAATTTCGCGCTGGGTAATACGCGATTTGCGGAACAAATCGAGGTTGAGTTGGGAAGGCGTGTTACTCATGGAGAACCGGGGAGGCCGCCCAAAAAGGCAGAGCCGGAATCGGGCCAGTTATTTTAGCCTTGGTGAGGGTAATGAAAGACATCAATCGTATTAAATCGTGGTCTGTCCCCTATTTTGTGCGAACTATGATTTCGTTGCCAATCCGGATGATATGATTGCCAATAATTATATTATTGTCCAGTCGGGAGCTTGGTATTGGCGATACGGTGCTGCTGGCAATTATGGGGATTTAAATAATGTTATTGATAGAACACAATTTTCTGACAAAATAAATTTTGAAAGAGCGAACGCGGGAGTTCATGGGAAGCCTGACAAAGACAGGGCTGAGTATTGGGATAAGGTCGGAAAGGAGACTGTCTACAACCAAAATACTTTTGGAAATATGGGGGGTATGCTCAAGGCGCTGGGTATGACTGCTACGAATCAGCGTGACTACAATACAAAATTTGGAATTCCGCTTGCCAAGCGTGATCCAGTGCCGATCAAGAGCAGTGGGTCTCTTTTGTTGTCCTCAAATGTTTTGGAAGCTGACGAAGCTCCATCCAATGCACTGCTTCAAGAATTGATGAATGATTTTGGTATCTTTTCGGAAGAGGTTGATATGCTGATATTGGACATGCCCCAGGGATTGGCGCAGGACCGTCCGGCGGTTGTGCAGGTGGCATCCTCGGAGAAGGCCAAAAAAAATAGCCCCCGCTCGATTGGCGTTTGCTTTTTGAGTCCGACTGCCAAGCAAATTGATGACCCCAATGTTCCCGGAGGATCCAATACTGGATTTTCTCCAGAATATGATGCCAATAGGCCATTTCTCAGTAATATTCCAGCGGTTGATAGATATGCTAATCCGGTATTCGATGAGGGTGCGCATGTCGAAGTGTTGAAATTTCCAGATCATGGAAAGATGGAGCCAGAGCTGGGGGGGATAGGTTTTTCTTACCATCCGAATCCCGGCTACACAGGAAAGGACAGAGTCATATTTCTGGTCACCAATCCGGTAAGGCGTCAAATGAAGGTTATTTACTTCATAGATGTCAATGAAAAATATGCTGAAGAAAATCCATATAAAAAATACTGCCCAAGAGAATGGTGGAAAATCTCCTATCCCACCCAGCCCGACGCCTCCACCAACGACTTGGCGTCTTGGCAACGCACTTCCGATCTGATGACCCTCTTGGCCAGCGCCCGCCAGTCTGTAACCGGCTTCACCGACCTCCCCGGCGCCGCCCTAGCCCAAACCACCGGCACCTACAACAGCGGTCAAATCGTGCTCGACACCACCGCCGCCGGCCACACCTGGTACCTTGACCCCACCCCCTTCGACAACACCGACGACTACCTCCCCACCGCCGACCCCAACATCTGGAAAGCCATCCCCGGCAGCGCCGCTGATGGCAAGATGGACCTCCTCTCCGTCCTGCTCCACGAATACGGCCACGTCCTCGGTCTCCAGCACAGCGGCGACCCGCGCAACTTCATGGCCGCCACCCTGCAACCCGGTGAGCGCCGCCTGCCCAGCGCCGCCGAACTGCAACTCATGGCCAATCTGGTCGCCCAGATCAAAGCGGAACCGGACAACACCCCCAACCCCGCCAGCGGACAAGGGAACAACCCCGCACTCCCCACCGGCCAACGCACCCCCAACCAACCCTTGGCCCGCCGCCGCCCGGAACTGAGCGAAGCCCTTGCTGGGATGATCAGCTACCAAGGCGCCGTCAACCCCACCCTCCTCAACGGCACCTTCGGCCAAAACAACACCGACGGCTGGGTCGCCCAAGGCGACATCACCGTCAGCGGTTCCACCGTCACCCTCAACGAATCGCTCACGATGCAAACCCACCTCGCCCAAGGCTTCATGGTCAATGAAGGCGACCACACCCTGAGCTTCACCCTCACCGACCAACACCTCACCCCCAACGCCAGCGGCCCCAGTGACGCCTTCGAAGTCGCCCTGCTCGACGCCAACACCGGCCTGCCGGTAGTAGGCACAGTTGACCTCACCCGCAGCGATGCGCTCCTCAACATCCAGACCGACGGCGCCGAACGCCTCGCCCAAGGCGTCAGCAAAGTCATCAACCCCAACGGCAGCGCCACCTACACCATCACCCTGCCGGATTCCCTGGCTGGTACGCCCGTACTCCTCTCCTTCGACCTCCTCGGCTTTGGCGCCGCACAAAGCCGCATCATCCTCGCCGACATTCACCTGAATGGGTGAAATTGATGGGAGGGCATGAACTTACGTGTGAATGACTGTGGTTTCAGGCGCTATGTGCCGCGCATGTAGCGAGACATTGGCGTAATATGCCAATTTCGCTATGATTCAACTGTTTTCATTGCAGGAGCCGACGATCATGCCGACACGTAATGTAGTGCTCAGCGAACGCCAACACAATTTCGTCGAGACCATGGTGCAATCAGGGTGTTACCAAAATGCCAGCGAAGTATTGCGCGAAGGACTGCGGCTGATCGAGCAACGCGAACGGTTCGAAGCGGCCAAATTCAAGGCGTTACAGGACGCAGCCGACAAGGGCTGGGCCGACATCGCCGCCGGTTGCTACTCGGATATCGCCGACGACCAGCTTGAAGACTTCATCGGACAATTGGGGTGGCGGGCTACCGCCGGGTGCGGGTGACGGGTTATCGGCTATCTGCCACGGCTCAAGCCGACCTCATCGAGATTCTGGCTTGGACACACGAGCGGTTTGGCGAATCGGCTCGCGAACGCTATGCGGCCTTGATTGTGGCCGCGTTGCGTGACATTTCCGCCCAACCGGATCGGGCCGGCAGCATTGAACGTCCAGAGCTTGGCGAAGGTGTTCGTTCCTGGCACTTGCGTCTCAGTCGGGAACATGCGCGCATGACTACGGGTGTTGTGCGTCGCCCCAGACATTTCTTGATCTATCGAACAGAAAACGGCCGGGTCGTCATCGGTCGAGTCTTGCACGATGCCATGGAAATGGCGCGGCATATGGAATCCGACCATTCATGGAAATAACCACCGGACTTCCCGGAAGCTGTTGCCCCGGCATTGGCAACTACAACGATACCCGTTACCGGGAAGCGCCGGCATACGAGAGGCGCGATTTCAGAGTGAATCCAGAAATGGCGCGCTCTACTTGCAGGATTCTGCCACGATCTGGCGAGCGCGTTCCATTTCCTGTTGCCGCTGGTTGTCGTCGATCAGATTGGGGTTGCCTTTTTCGTCCAGCTTGGTCATCGGCCGCTTGGATTCCAGGGCTGCCAGATTGCGCTGGGCGCGTTCGCAGTTGTCTTTGCGGTCGGCCTCGGCTTTTTGTTCCTTGGCTTCCTTGTCGGCCTTCTCGCGGGCTTCCTGCTGGCGCTTCTTGAATTCGAGATCTTTTTCCGCCAGGGTTTTTGGCGCCTCGGACGCTTCGGGCGCTTTGGCAGCGGCGCTTTCGCCCCTGGCGACTGGCGGCTGGCCGCCGATTACGCGCGTTTCCTTGCTCTCGGCGCTGCCCGGCGGCGGGGTGTCGGAGATCACGGTCTGGCCGGAACTGTCCTTCCATTGGTAAATCTCGGCTTGGGCCGCGCCGAGGGCGAGGGTGGCGATGATTCCGAAAACGAGCGTGGCAGCGGGCTTCATGGTAATCCGGGAGGGCAAGGGAATCCGGTATAATACGATTTTGTGATCTCGGATCAAAGAATATGCGACTTTTGCAAAAGGCTTTGACATTTGACGATGTCCTGCTTGTTCCTGCCCATTCCCGGATTCTGCCCCGCGACGTCAGCCTCGCAACCCGCCTGACCCGCAACATCTCCCTCAACTTGCCGCTGCTGTCCGCCGCCATGGATACCGTGACGGAAGGCCGGCTGGCCATCGCGATGGCCCAGGAAGGCGGCATCGGCATCATCCACAAGAATTTCCCGGCCCCGGCCCAGGCGGCGGAAGTGGCCAAGGTCAAGCGTTTCGAGTCCGGCATTCTGAAAGACCCGATCACCGTTTCGCCGACCATGACTGTCCGCGATGTGCTGGAAATCACCCGCCAGTACCGGATTTCCGGCCTGCCGGTGCTGGACAAGGGGGGCAGGGTGGTCGGCATCGTCACCAACCGCGACCTGCGCTTCGAAACCAATCTCGACCAGCCGGTGAAGGCCATCATGACGCCGAAAAAGCGGTTGGTGACGGTGAAGGAGGGAGCCAGCGTCGAGGAGGCCAAGGAACTGATCCGTACCCACCGCCTCGAACGGGTGCTGGTGGTCGATGAGGCATTCCGCCTGAGCGGCCTGATTACCGTCAAGGACATCCTGAAATCCTCCGAGTATCCGCTGGCCAACAAGGATGCTTCCGGCCGCCTGCGCGTCGGCGCCGCCGTCGGCGTTGGCGCCGGCACCGAGGAGCGCGTCGAGCGGCTGGCCGAGGCCGGCGTCGATGTCATCGTTGTCGATACCGCGCACGGCCATTCGCAGGGCGTGCTCGACCGCGTCAACTGGGTCAAGAAAAATTTCCCGGCAATCGAAGTCATCGGCGGTAACATCGCCACGGCCGACGCCGCCCGCGCGCTGGCCGATGTCGGCGCCGACGGCGTCAAGGTCGGCATCGGTCCGGGTTCCATCTGCACGACGCGCATCGTCGCCGGCGTCGGCGTGCCGCAAATCACCGCCATCCAGAATGTCGCCGAGGCGCTCAAGGGCACTGGCGTGCCGATGATCGCCGATGGCGGCATCCGCTATTCCGGCGATATCGCCAAGGCCATCGCCGCTGGCGCCGACACCGTGATGCTCGGCGGCCTGTTCGCCGGCACCGAGGAAGCGCCGGGCGAGGTCGAGCTGTTCCAGGGACGCTCCTACAAATCCTATCGCGGCATGGGTTCGCTGGGCGCGATGCAGGCCGGCTCCTCGGATCGTTATTTCCAGGAAACCACGGCCAATGTCGACAAATTCGTGCCGGAAGGCATCGAGGGTCGCGTGCCCTACAAAGGTCCGGTGCTCGCCGTGATCCACCAGTTGATGGGCGGCCTGCGTTCGTCGATGGGCTACCTCGGCACGCCGACCATCGCCGACATGCACGAAAAAGCCTGTTTCGTCCAAATCACCGCCGCCGGCATCCGCGAATCGCATGTTCATGACGTGCAGATCACCAAGGAAGCGCCGAACTATCACCTCGACTGATCGTTATCGCATGGCCCGAGGGCGGCTCCGGGCCGCCCTTGTTCATTCAGGACTGCACAAAATGGCTCACCAGAAAATCCTCATTCTCGACTTCGGTTCCCAGGTCACCCAGTTGATTGCGCGTCGTGTGCGCGAAGCCAAGGTCTTCTGCGAAATTCACCCCTACGACGTTTCTGAAGACTTCATCCGCAATTACGGCGCCAAAGGCATCATTCTCTCCGGCGGCCCGAACTCGGTAACCGCGGGCGACGCGCCGCGTGCGCCGGCGGTTGTCTTCGAACTGGGCATCCCGGTGCTCGGCATTTGCTACGGCATGCAAGCCATGGCCCAGCAGTTGGGCGGCCAGGTGATGAGCGCCGAGGCCAGCGGCAAGGCGCGTGAATTCGGCTATGCCGAAGTCCGCGCCCACGGCCACATGGATTTACTCAACGACATCGCCGACTTTTATACCGACGAAGGCCACGGCATGCTCAAGGTCTGGATGAGCCATGGCGATTCGGTAACGGAATTGCCGCCCGGGTTCAAGATCATGGCCTCGACGCCATCCTGCCCGATCGCCGGCATGGCCGACGAGAGCCGCAAATTCTACGCCGTGCAATTCCACCCGGAAGTGACGCATACGCTGCAGGGCAGGGCGATTCTCGAACGCTTCGTGCACGGCATCTGCGCCTGCGGCAGCGATTGGGTCATGGGCGACTACATCGAGGAAGCGGTGCGCGCCATCCAGCAGCAGGTCGGCCAGGAAGAAGTCATCCTCGGTCTGTCGGGCGGCGTCGATTCCAGCGTCGCGGCGGCGCTCATCCATCGCGCCATCGGCCGGCAACTGACCTGCGTTTTCGTCGATCACGGTCTCTTGCGCCTCAACGAAGGCGACATGGTGATGGACATGTTCGCCCGCAATCTCGGCGTCAAGGTCATTCGCGTCGATGCCGTCGACGCCTTCATGAACAAGCTGGCCGGCGTGACCGACCCCGAACAGAAGCGCAAGATTATCGGCAAGGAATTTGTCGAGGTCTTCCAGGCCGAGGCAAAGAAACTGCCCTCGGCCAAGTGGCTGGCCCAGGGCACCATCTATCCCGATGTAATCGAATCGGCCGGCAAGAACAAGAAGGGCGCCCACACCATCAAAAGCCACCACAACGTTGGCGGCCTGCCGGAAGACCTGCACCTGAAACTGCTCGAACCGCTGCGCGAACTATTCAAGGACGAAGTGCGCGAACTCGGCATGGCGCTCGGCCTGCCGCGCGAAATGGTGTACCGCCATCCCTTCCCGGGGCCGGGCCTCGGCGTGCGCATCCTCGGCGAAGTCAAGCGCGAATACGCCGACCTGTTGCGCCGGGCTGACGCCATCTTCATCGAAGAACTGCGCGCCACCCACGCCACCCAACGCGACGCCGCCGCCGGCCTGTGCGCCGAAACCGACATTGGCAAAAGCTGGTACGACCTGACCAGCCAAGCCTTTGCCGTCTTTTTGCCGGTCAAGAGCGTTGGCGTGATGGGCGACGGTCGCACCTACGAAAACGTCGTCGCGCTGCGCGCCGTAGTCACCAGCGACTTCATGACCGCCCATTGGGCGCATCTGCCTTACGAACTGCTCGGCCGCGTATCAAACCGCATCATCAACGAAGCCCGCGGCCTGAACCGGGTGGTGTACGACGTCAGCGGCAAACCGCCAGCGACTATCGAGTGGGAGTAGTGCTTATCTACAAGCCGGCCATGCCGCGCCCCGGTGACGCGCGTGGCGGCTATCCTGCTATAAATGTAATTTTACATAATACAAATTGATTGCGTTATTGATATAACATCAATTCTTGCCCTGTCTGCCTTTTCGGCGGCTTCGGCGGGGTAGGGTGTCACAAAATTTGTGACAACTGCGCAAGCTAGCGCAATGCTAGCGGCTCTGGCGTGCTGCATCCAGAAGGCGCGCTTTTCGGGTTTCCGTTCCGTAACGAGTTCGTTAGCGGATATGACGGCCAGAGGGTCGGCTTCGATGTAGTCGGCTAGTTGTACGGCTGCTGTTAGGGGGATACGTCCTCTGCCGTTGGCGGCTTTGCTTATGTCTGGTTGGTTCATTGTAAGAAGTCTGCTTAGTGCTGACAGGCTACCGGCTTTATTGGCTGCGGTCTTGATGTAGTCGGCAAGGGCTTGCATTTTTCTTCCTTGGGTAGTTGACTATAGATATACATCTATGTAAATTCGTGCCTATAGCTGTTTGTCTATAGGTCAGGTGTGTTTAGTTTGCTACTTCTCCGCCGTGTTGTCCAGCCATTGCCGCAGTTGTTCAACTGTCGGAATGCTTTTGACATTGCACCGGAAGAGGGGAAGCCCGGCAGTTCGAAAGGCAACATTCTTCAAGTTGTCGGACTCAATGCGGTCGTAACGCTTGTGGCTGTTGTCATCCAGTTCTATCACGCACTCTACGGAAAAATTCGCTCGGCATACCACAAAGTCTACGTATTTGCCACGGATGCGGTTGAAGTGGCTGTACCAATCGTTTTTGGATTGTTCGATTCCGAGCAGGGCGGGCATTGCTACTTGCGCAAGTGTGATCTTGTCCGGAAAGGCTTCTGTAAGTCGCATGAACAATATTTGTTCGGGTTGTGTCAAGGGGGTTTTCGCGTAGTACTGCGGCGGTGCAGCTTGTACAGGCTCTGCCGTTGTATCTTCTTCGTAGTAGTACGCTGGCATTATTCGTTTCGATTGGCCCAATCGTCCAAAGATCAAGGCCAGCATTGCAGCTATGACAAGTGCAAGCGCGATCACAGCGGCTATCAAATCCCAAGGCATTACGCAATCTCCAAGGTTTCCCGGCTATTGCCGGTCTCTCTGCCGGTGCTTCCGGCTTTTTCTGTTGGCTTTCGGGCCGTTCGTAGGTTGGGGGCTGTTTGCTCCTTTGTCAATTCTCGTTACATAACGAAAAGGAAAGTGTCATGGAATCTAGGATTACTGTCATCGGCTCTGAGCTGAAAAGCGCTTTTTACAACAATAAGGCTGGCGGAGCGCCTCGTGAAGTCAAAACCAATATTTGCAAAGTCATTTTGCATATGGAAAACGGTGTAGTTGATGTTGGGACGCTCCGTGTCCCCGAATCCCTTGCGCCGGAAGGGGTTCAGCCCGGGGACTATATGATTTCGTATCGTGCTGGCCGTGGTTTCAGTGATGACGCTATCGGCGGTGTGATGTGTGGTTTTAAGGCCGTCAAGCCGCAGTCTGTTGTTACTCCGACTCAAAAGGAAGCCAAATCGGCCTAGCACAAAAGCGAAACCCCCAAAACAGGGCAAGTCTTGGGGGTTTCTAACCGATCAACTAAGGCAGTAGATGACTGGTATGAGCGAAATTTTAATAGATCAAGAGCGGAATTACTACATCAATTTGCGAGAATTTCCGAGTGGGGAATTTGAAGCTGTGCTAAAGGTTGTTCGCCCTTTCTTCAATGACGTTGATTCCATACAAGCTTGTATGGATGGATGCGCTACCAATTCTGCTTGGATGTATCCGCGCATTGAGCGTGAAGAAGAAGATGCAGAAGAAAAGGCACAGCGAAACCATGCGCGTGCTGTGCGTCGTGCAAGACAGAATATTCGGTGGCTTTGCAAGACTATGCAGGCTGACCGGCTTTTTACCCTGACGTACCGCGAAAACCAAACCGATCGGGATCAGGTGAGGGCGGATTTCCAAAAATTTCTGCGCTTGGTTCGCTCGGGCTGGCGCGGTACGGACGGGGTTCCAGATTGGCAGTATGTGGCCGTCCTTGAGAAGCAGGAGCGTGGCGCGTATCACATTCATTGCGCGGTAAAAGGTTATCAGCGTGTCAAGTTTCTGCGCGCCGCTTGGTATAAGGCGCTGGGGGGTTCAGGTTTTGAGTCTGGCAGTTCAACTCCGGGCAATGTTGACGTCACAAACCCAGATCGTAAGCGCTGGGGTCACACTGGGCGCGAGTGGAAGTCAAATAAGCTGGCGTCATATCTAACAAAGTACCTTGCGAAAACATTTGATTCCTCTACGTCAGAGAAAAAACGCTACTGGCACGTCAGGGATTTGAAATCTCCAGTTGTTCAAAAGCATTGGCTTGGTGGTGCCTCGATGCCAGAGGCTATCAAGTCTGCGTGGTCAATGCTTGATCTGTCTTGCGGCATTACGGTTGATTGCAGCATGTGGATATCCAGTCAAAACGATGTTTGTTGGATTGCTGGGGGTTCGGGATGAAACGAAATTCAGCAGTAGATGCCACGCTGCCACTTCCCGGCATTGCTCGTCCAGTAGGCCGCTCAAGAAAGCCGGATGCAAAAACAAATGCGCAACGTCAAGCCGCTTTTCGTAAGCGTCATCAAAATGTTGATGCTGGCGAAACGATGACGGCGACGATTAGGCGTTTTGCAAAGGATTTCGATTTGACGGAAGGGCAGGTTACCCGGGAACTATTGCGCTTTGCGTTATGTAACAGAAACTGGAATCAGACAGGGTTTCCGTTACAACGTAACGAAAAAGGCAAAGGTTAATGGCCCAGTGCTTGCAATTGGTTAAACAGGGTAATCAGCAATTTTTAACGGTTGATTCTTCTAGCCCTGTTTCCTCTTGTGAGTTCGTTGTTTTGTACGGTGAAGAGTATTTGCAGTTAGCTGGTTCTGGCGGTATTGAAGGTGATTTTTCTGGGTTATATGGTCAGGTTGCTGCACTCCAAGCTGCAAATACAGCGTTATCGCTTGAATTGTCGCGTATTGGATCGGTTATTAATGAGCCATTCGACTTGCATGTAGCTTTGACGGGCACAATGTTCGCATTTACCACGGTGATTTTCTTTTACGCTTTATCAAAATCCGTAGGGAGTATCCTCGAATTTCTCAAGAGGGGTTAGCATGAATGTCTTTTCTGGCCTTTTAGCTTATATTGATTTTGTTTCGATTATTGTTGCTATATTGTTTATTGGTGGTGGTTTGGTTTCCGTTCTTTTTATACAAAAAGGGATTAATATAATTTTAGGGGTTTTGCTTGCTGATTCGATCCAGTTTGATCGTGATGCATATGAAGAGATTGACAAGTCTTTGAAAGAATATAGAAAAGGAAATCCAAATAATTATTCTCTTTTCGATTATGAGGAAGGTATGGTTGCAAAGCGTAGGTTGAAAAAAAGGTTTTTGGATTATAGGCGGCGTGGTTGGATGTAATATATTTATTGTTAGATATAAGCATAATTTAATTGCGAAGGGCCGAAAGGCCAGTTAACAGGTTGAGAATTCTTCTTTTTGGAGTTTGGCTGTAAATTTCAAACAGCTTAATAACCAAAAAAAAGATTTTTTGTTGGGGGCTTAAAATGGTTAACCGGATATTTTTTGTGTTTCTGGCTGCTTTCTTTTTTAATCTTGCTTCTTCTGCTATGGCGCAAGCTACAGCAGATTTTTCCGGGATGACGGATCAGGTAAATTGGCTTCCTGTATTTATTAATGTCATTCTTATTGGCGGGGGTCTGGCTGGCGTTTATCTTATCGTAAAGTGCGTAGATATCCTTATTTACTATGTGCTTAACCAGAGGTAAAGAATTTTCGATTTAGGGCGAAGTTCCTAAAACTGTCCGGGCAGTTCCCGGGTTTTCCTGTAAAGGGGTTCAAAATGTTTAAGCGTTTCAATGCTTTTCTTCTGGCTGCTTTCGCTACGCTGTTCGCGGCTTTTCCGGCTTTGGCGCAAACTGCGCCTGATTTCTCGGGCATGACGTCGCAGATTGATTGGTCGCCCGTTACCGCGGCTATTTTGCTTATCGGTGGGGGTCTGGCGGGTGTGTACGTCATCGTCAAGGGGGTTCAAATCATTCTTGCACGGCTCGGCGGTGGTCGCTGATTGGTTTATCTGCAATGTCTGATTTAAAAGGGCGGCTCTTTGTAGTCGCCTTTTTTTGAGGTTTTGAAATGACTAGCGCCGGTTATTGGTATCTTGCCTTTTTTGCGTTCGGAATGCTTTTGGGTTGGGTGGTTGTGAAAGGGTTTTCAGATGAATAAGAGATTTGTATTGTTTTTTCTTCTTGTTTTTCTGGTTGTTCATTTTGGGGTTAATTCTTCTGCTAATCCAGCGGGCGTTATTGTTAAGAATGGTGTTGAGCATTTTATGGGTTCTGTGGTTCGTTGGGCTTATCCAAGTCTTGTAGATGAGGCTAGGTTATATTTTGCGGAAGAAAATGATAGTTGGCTTGGTACGTTATATTCTGGGCCGGGAGGATTATTGTTTAAAGCTCTTGAGAGTTTATCTTTAGGTGTTCGTGATTATTCTGGAAAAGTAATCGAAGAATATATTTTGCCCGTAACAACTGCTAAACCTGTGCCTCCGCCTGTTTTTCCAGATGAATATGCAAGCTATAATACTCGTGTAAATTTATATAATTGGGCTGGAAAAGTTGAGTTTTATAATGGAAAAGATTTTAACCGTTTTTGTGTTGTGACTGAGTATTCTAGTACTGATGGTTTGCGGCATGAGTTAGAATATGGTATCTATGATTCTTTATCTGATTTTATAAATCAATGCAATGCAGTCTATTCGTTTTATAAGCCTTGTTATTTAGATGAGAGTGTTATAGATGATTCTTGCCCAAATGGTCATAATGTTATCGCTAGTTTGTATTTTTTGAACGATGGTCAATCCGGTTTTATTATTCAGGTTGCTAAGGATGGTAGAACATATTATTTTTTGCATCCTTATGTATTTCAAAATGCTGATTATGGAAATGGGCATATTGAAAGTGTTGATCCGCCTTTAACTGTTGCTTTAGTTAGGCCGGTAGTAACTGAACCGGAAGATGGAATAAAAAGATTTATGTATAAGGACGGTGGTTTTGTGGCTGATAAGGATGATCCAGATTGGTCGAAAGAAGAGTTGTCGCAGCTTTCTAGTCCTAGTAACTTAATATTTAATGGTACTGTTTCAGGTGGTCGTAATTCTCGTGTAGATGTTGGAATTGTTGATGGGGATGTGCGATTGCAGTCTGTTACTGATACTGGGCGGGAAAATGTTGTTAATTTTCGTCAAATGACTTTTAATCGTGATGGTTCGCCCGGTCAGGTCGTTGAGGAGGGTAGGTCTGGAACTTCCATAGATAATTTTTATGAATTTGCTCCGCATTTGAGTATGTCTGTTACTAATAATAGTGTTGGTGGTGAGAATGTTACGATAAATCTTCCAACTGATTATGCTAGGGTAGGTGAGGCTGCTTCTGCGGCCGAAACAGTGAATAAGGGTACAAAAGAGCAGGTGGATAGGTTGCTAGATATGTCGGGGGCTTCTATAAATGATCCGGCTGTTCCTGATTCTTCTTTTATGGATACCTCTTTTTTTTCTGGTGTATTTGATTCGTTGTTGAGTTGGCGAATTCCGCCGCATCTTTCTGTTTGTCCTGTTATGGATATTTCCATTGATTTATATGGTTATGAGAATAGGCTTTATATGGATTCTCATTGTTTGATCGCCGAGGATAACCGTAATTTGTTTAGTGTCATAATGGTTGCGGTTTGGTTTATTGTGGCTTTATTTATTGTGTTGAGGGCGTGATATGTGGCAGATTTTAGGTTGGGCTTTGGGTTGGTTTGTTCGTGATGTTGTTGTTAAGTTTTTAGTGTTTTCAGGTCTTTATGCGTTGCTCTTGCTTCTTGTGCCTTTGGCTGTTTCATTCCTTGGAGGGTTTATAAGTTCTTCTTCGTTGAATGATATTTTTTCAGCTATACCGGCGGGTGTTTGGTTTTTCCTTGATTTATTCCGTATAGATTTAGCTTTGCCGCTTGTTATTTCTGCATATGTTGCCAGATTCTTAATTCGTCGTTTGCCGGTTATTGGTTAAATTCAGTTACATAACAGAATTAATTTCTTTGGCTTAAAATGTGCGAAGGGGCGAAGCCCGGTTATAAGATTACTGGGTAATTTTTTATTTTTTGGCTGCGGTTTTGAGATGTCCTAATAAATAGGTAAAAAGACATGGCACAGTTTGTCTATACAGGTTTGCAAGGGCATGGAAAAAGTTTTGAGGTCGTTAGGAATGTAATACTTCCTAACTTTGCAAAAGGGAGAAGAATTGTCACGAATATAACCGGGCTTAATGTCGATTTAATTGCAAATTATTGTGAAGAGGTATTAAAGGCGTCTCGGTCTGGTTTTGGTGAAATCATTTCTGTAGATCATTCAGACTTACATAAAGCTAATTTTTTTCCCAAAGAAGATTCTGAAAACCCATATGCAAAAGCCTTGGCGGCTTGCACAGATGAAGCGGTAAGGTCAGAGCTAAAGAAAAAAATAGAGGCATGGCGTGCGTCCTTTGTGGTTCGTGGTGGTGATCTGATTATCATAGATGAGTGCTGGCGCTTCTATGCACAGGGGGAGAAGCTGCCGCCCTATCACTTGGCTTTTTTCCGCATGCATCGCCACTTTGTGCACGCAGACAGTGGTCAGTGTTGTGACATTGTTCTGATAGTGCAGGACATTGGCGATTTGCACAGGTCAGTACGTGCGACGGTAGAAAAGTCCTACCTTATGCGCCAGCATGTTGACATGGGAATGCGGGATCGTTACGTAATAAGTATTTTTGCTGGACGTACACAAACAGGACGTTCTTTAATAGAGGGTGGAATAAATAGAAAATACGATCCGGCTATATTTCCGCTTTATAAATCTCATTCTCAAAATCAAGACGGGGTTACACCAAAAGAAGAAAGGGCCGATAAAAGGGGGAATATATTCAGTAGTAAATTATTCCGATTGGTTATTCCTTTGGCTATTTTATGGCTTGCTGTTGCGGCTTGGTGGATGTGGGGGTTTTTTCACTCAGAGCCAAAGGTTAAAAATTCTGTAATAACAAATGATGCAAAACAAATGTCGCCGGGTGTTAATCCAGAAAAAAAACGTGACGATGGTGTGTCTGATAGATGGGTCTTAGTTGGTTTTTTTAATTATGGTGGTATGCGGACATATATGCTTTCTGATGGAAGTGGAAAAACACGATATTTAACTGATCCTCCTGTTGTTAAAATGACTCCTGCTGAAATTGAATTGTTGTTGCCGGATAAATCCATTGTTACCAGATGGTCGGGCCCGTCTATGCCGGATAGGCGTAATTTTCAAGGATTAAAGCCATGATACGTTTTCTACTTCTTTTTTTCTGGTCGGCGACGTGTTGGGCTGCTGGGTTTTCTGTGGATTTGCAGAAAGTTTCTTTGCCTGATTTCTTGCGAGTTGTATATGGTGAGTTGTTGCGTAAGTCCTATATTCTTGATGCTCCTGTAGTTTCAGATGGTGAAACATTTACTTTGGTACTTCGTGATATATCCGAATTAGACATTGAGAAAGAATTGCACAGGGTTCTAGAATTAAGGGGGTATAGAATTGAAGAGGAGAGGGGGGTTATAGTTGTCAGAAAAGGTGTAGACAAGTTTTTAGAGGAAGTGTTTTTTTATAGGCCGTTGCATCGTTCGGTTACTTATTTAATGCCTCTTGTAGAATCGCTGTTTAAGCCCGGTTCCTTCGTGCAGCGTGGTGGCGGTGCCGTGTCTTTTAATCAGATATCGGGAAGTTCGGAGTTATCTGATTCATCCTCATTTTCTTCACCTTCTTTTTCTTCAGGTCAGGGGCAGTTAGGGCAGGGGGGCCAAAGGTCGTTAGATAACGCAAATTCAGGTTTAAATCGTCAGTTATCTATAGATCAAGATGTGATTGTATTTAAAGGCTCTGAAAAGGATATAGAACGGTTCAAAAAACTTGTTGCACAGGTAGATATACCATCTGCGGAGTTGTTGGTTAAAGCTGTTGTTCTTGAAGTTCAAAATACTGAAACAAATGGGTCGGCTGTTGATCTCATAGCGTCGTTTATAAAAAGTAAAATTGGTTTTGGAATAAATCTTGCGGCTGGTGCTTCTGATTCAAGTAATGTATTTGCTCGTTTGTCTCTAGGTGGTTTTGACGTTTCGGCTATTTATTCCGCTTTGTCAGGTGATAGTCGGTTTAAGGTTTTGACATCTCCAAGGCTTCGCGTTAAATCTGGTTCCTCTGCCCGGTTTTCTGTTGGTAATGAAACGCCGATACTCGGATCGGTTAGTTATGATTCTAATAATAGGCCTATACAGAACGTAACTTATAAACCTTCTGGCGTGATATTTGAGTTAAGGCCAACTATAAAAGCTGCATCGTCGGAAATATCGGTTATGCAACAAATAAGTCAATTTTCGCCTACAACAAATGGCGTTAATGACAGTCCTACATTGATTAAGCGGGAGTTGCGTACTGAAATAGTGGCTGTTGATGGTGATGTTGTTCTCCTGGGGGGTCTTGACGAGCAAAAAGACACGGGGACAAGTTCAGGGCTTTCTTTCTTGCCTTCGTGGTTTCGTTCATCGAAGGATGAGCGTTCTAATACTGAGATTGTGCTAATGTTGTTTATTGAGCGTGTACGTTCTGTGGAAGGGGGTATTTAGTTTTCAGAGGAAAATGCAATACCCTATTAAAAAATTTTGCTGCGACCGCAAACACAGCTAAATCCGGATATTCCTTTGTTTTACCGCCGGGTTGGGTGAAATTTGGAATGATCCTGTTACGTAACAGATACCCCCTTCTTATAGACAGTAGGGCGGTACGGTTCCAATAACGGTTATTCGATCATGTAGCGGTCGGCGAAGCCGATTTTTACGGTAGGCTACGGCGTGGGCTTTTGCTTTTCAGATTCTTTTAGCTGTTCCCCGCGTGGGCCGTATCCCGTAAAAAAGCGATGATTGGCGCGATGATTGGTCAGTTTGCTGACGGTTCATTTAGAAGGTTTTCACTTCTCTTAGTTTTTTGGAAGTCCTTGAAGTATCGTCTTGAGTGTGGTATGATTTCCAATATCGAGTGCACGATAATGTGCCCTCGAATAGCGGTTTAGTCTAACGGGCAAGCCGCTAGCATCATCCAACCCCCCTTGTGTTTCCGCCGCCAAGCTATCGACACATGGGGGGTTTTCCTTTTCTTCCATAGGAAAACCCTCCTGACGTGTCTTGATCGAATGTTGGCCGAAAGGCCAATCCCGTAGGGACAGGCTTGCACGTTTCATGTAAGCGCAGTACAGGGCGGCGCGGGGCGGGGTATGGCCGACGGTTTTTGGCGGTGTTCTTGTGGGTTTGATGGTTTCGGCGTTCGCGCCGGCGCGTACCTGAGGCACGAAGGGCGCAAGCCGGCGCGAAGCGCCGGCCTAGAATCTTATACTAAGACACATTGCAACAATTTTGGGGCTGTTTGCTTGTCCTGTGGTGCTTTCGGGGGTTTTTCTTCTTAGATCTAAGGGCTAGTCTACGGTCTTGATCTGAAGGACTTGGGAGGGGCTTTGGTCGATTTTTTGGAAGCTGCGGCCGCCTACCGTCATCACTATTGGCAGATCAGGGCTTGCCGGTTCGAGGCTTGTCGGCGTCGATGGTATCGACGAGCGGCAAAAGAAAAGGGCCTTTTGCAGGCCCTTGGTTACTCGTTTGAGGTTGTGAGGCTCTACGGCCTAGCTTTGCGTGATCCGTCGCGGGAAGAGCGTTATAAACGCTTTGAGGAGGCGTTTGAAGAGTGGAAGTATGGCCCTAAACAGTTGAGCTTGTTCTAGCGTCCATCTTCCTCGCTTACTTAACATAATACAAATTATACGAACTGCCACAGCCTACGTTGACGAAGGCTTCCACCATACGGCCCCAGACCGCTCCCGCAAGTAGCGGAAAGCGGTAACGCCAGCGTGTGAATCGCCAAGGCCGCGATGCAGATCACACGCGAGAGAAAAGACCGCCAAAAGGCTTTGCGCTTCTCGTTCTTCTCCCGCTGCTCCTCCAGATCGGCGACGACGCGCGCCGGGTCGAGATCGAGCGTGATGGCGATGCGGAAGGCGACATCTGGCGGCACGGGGCGGGAGCCGTTGCGCATGACGACAATGCATCCGCTGCCGACCTCAAGGATTTTTGATAGCTGGTGATCGCCACTGCTTCTCGGAAAGTGAAGCACGCATGGAAGATTCTGATCGCCACTGGTGATGCTGGCGGCTTAAATGACTTCCCTGTTCTTATGGAAAGATCTACGTTATGCGGAGTAGTCTGAAGTTGGACGGCAGTGACGGCCGTTTCACTGGGCTTTCCTTGAGCACCACCCCGCTCTGATCTGCTTTTCATAATCCTGCCGTCCTTCAGGGCATTCCTGCAAGGAGGCAGCATGTTAGCTCTCTACTTCAATTCCCCGTCTATCATTGCTCGGTATCGGGCCGGGAGCGCCGGCCCCTATCTTGATCGGTTCATTGCCTGGCTTGCCGATCACGGGTATCGGCGGGCTACGATCCGGCGTCATGTCCGAGGTGCCGTCCAGTTCGCCACATGGTCCAACTCGTCCGGAACGGGATCTATGCCGCCAGATCAGGCGACGCTGGTCAGGCTGCATGATCACCTCGCCAAGCAAGATCGCCTGCGCTACGCCTGCGGGCTTTACCACCACCTCTACCAAAGCGCCCGTATCTATGTCCGCTTTCTGGAAGAGATTTGTGCGGTTCGCCCAGTAGCCAAGAAAGACAGCGTCGATGCATTCCCACTGTTCGCCGAATTCCGGGACTGGATGCGGGCACACCGTGGCACGCGCGACATTTCCTTGGCCAACTACCACATGCCCGTAATGACGTTGTTACGCACGCTGGGAGCTCCAAGCACCTACTCGGCACCAGCGCTACGCGCTTACTTTCTTCAACAGGTAAATCCGCTTCACCCTGAGAAGTCCAAGAACCTCGCCACGGCCTTGCGCATGTTCCTGCGCTTTCTGGTTGCACGGGGCAAGTGTGCGCCAGGGCTTGAGTTCACCATCCCTACAGTGGCGCGGTGGCGATTGTCGACCCTACCGAAGTACATCCCGCCTGACCAAGTGGAAACGCTGATCGCCTCCTGCGATACATCAACTCCGCTTGGTGTACGCGACCGCGCGATCCTGCTGCTGATCTCGCGCTTAGGGCTACGCGCTAGCGACGTAAGCGGTTTGCAGTTTCACCACTTGCTCTGGTCTGAGGGCATGCTGAGAGTGGCCGGGAAGAACCGGCATGAAGTCGAATTACCCATGCCGCAAGAAGTCGGTGATGCGATTCTGTGTTACCTGAAGAATGGGCGACCAACGCTCAGCAGTGATTTCGTGTTCATTACCACCACTGCGCCGTTTGTTCCAATTACGCGCCAAGTGGTAGGACGCGCTGTTGTACGAGCGGTCCGCCGAACCGGCATCAATGCGCCCAGCCGTGGCGCGCACTTGCTCCGCCACTCGATGGCCACCGCCATGTTACGCGATGGAATGTCGCTGCCAGCGATCGGAGCCCTGCTACGCCATAGCTCCGTTGAGACGACGATGGTCTACGCCAAGGTGGACGTCAACCTGCTAAAGGAGGTTGTTCAACCCTGGCCGGGAGTCAGGCTATGTTGAAGAGTATCGACACCTATTTGAACATACGTCGCGCAGCGGGTTTCAAGCTGAAGAAGACACAAACGTACTTGGCCAGCTACGCACGTTTCGCGTCCGGCGATATACATGTGCGCGCAGAGACGGCGATTCGCTGGGCTGGACTGGGGCGCACGGAGTCGACACGCGCCGTCCGGCTCCAGGAATTGGTCCGTTTTGCGCGGTTTGCTCATACCGAGGATGAACTCAACGAGGTGCCATCGTCCGACGTATTCCGGCATCGACGCCATCGACGCTTGCCATACCTGTTCAGTGCGGCAGAGATCATACGCATCGTCGGGCAGGCTCAACGCCTCGGGCCAAGCGGTTCCTTGCGTCCGCACACCTACAGCACCCTATTCGGTTTGCTGGCCGCAACGGGTATGCGGATTTCCGAAGCGTTGTCGCTACGCCTTTGCGACATTACGCCGGATGGGTTGGTCATCCGTGAGACAAAGTTCCGGAAGAGCCGCCTGGTTTGCCTGCATCCCAGCGTCGTGGATGCCATCGACGAATACTTGACCCTGCGTACGCGGGTCGCCGGTGCCGACGACCACCTATTCATTTCGCACCGCGGCAAGCATCCTCTGCACTATCCGATTGCCTGTGAGACGTTCAAAACGGTACTGAAGGCGGCCAAAATCAGTGCACCGGCCGGCCGCCCTCAACCGCGACTGCACGATTTGCGCCATACCTTCGCCGTCAATGCGCTGCAAGCATGCTCCGTGGCGCGCGACCGCGCCGACCAGCACATGCTCGCGTTAAGCACCTACCTCGGGCATGCCCACGTCGCCAGCACCTATTGGTATCTGGACAGCACGCCACAGTTGATGCGCGATATTGCTGATGCCTGCGACACATATTTGCAAGGAGACGCACCATGATCCCTATTGCCCCACACATCACCGCCTACTTGCGCGAGAGGCTGCCGCTGGAGCGCGGCGCCAGCCCGCATACCTGCGACAGCTACGCGCACACCTTCCGCTTGCTGTTCGACTACGCGGCATCCCGCTACAAGGTAACGCCGTCCAAGCTTTATCTGGAGCAGATCGACGCATCGTTGGTTTTGGACTTCCTAGCTGATCTGGAGTCTACACGCGGTAACGGCGGCAGGACGCGCAATGCCCGCCTAGCGGCTATCAAATCGTTTTTGCGCTATATGGAATACCGCGAGCCAGCATTACTGGAGCAAAGCCTGCGCATTCAAGCCATTCCGGCGAAGAAGACCGATACAGCTCTCATCAGCTTCTTAAGCCCGACTGAGACGGAAGCGGTATTGAATGCGCCCGACGTCACTACCCGCATCGGTATCCGCGACCGTGCAATGATGCATATTGGTTTTGCTGCGGGCCTGCGTGTGTCGGAGCTGACCGGCCTGCTACTGTCTGACGTGACGCTACGCCCAACACCTACGGTTTGCGTCACGGGCAAAGGACGCAAGCAGCGCGCGCTCCCGCTGTGGAAGCAGGCAGCAACCGATCTACGCTCCTGGATGGCGGTGCGGGGCGATATGGCGACACCCGAACTGTTTGTCAACGCACGGGGCCAGCCCATGACCCGAGCGGGGTTCGCCTTCGTCCTGAAGCAGCACGTCCAGACGGCCGCGCAGCAGTGCCAATCTTTGAAGAACAAGCACGTGTCGCCTCATGTGCTTCGGCATACGTGCGCTATGGTTCTGTTTCGTGCGACAGGAGACCTTCGCAAGGTGTCGCTGTGGCTCGGGCATGCCCAGATGCAGACGACAGAGGTCTACCTGCGTGCCGACCCGATGGAGAAGATCGAGTCCATTGAAGGGGTAGTACCGCTGCGTCTCAAGCGTGGTCAGTTCTCTGTGCCAGACAAGCTGATTTCTTCGCTGCTAGCCGTGTAATTGCGATACGTCGGCTGGCAAACTATATGTCAGCCGAGTTTGCAGCCATTGCGAACCCATAAGATTATGGAAAGTGGGTCAAGGGGAGTAGTTGCGAGAAGCCAAGCAGGTCAGTGATGCCGTATTGCCAAAAAGAGCTAACTCCGCATAACGCAGGTCTTTCCATAAGAACGGTTATGGAAAGCTCAGCATAACTGTTCCATTGCTCCCCGAACCCCTTGCTCTACCCCAACCACATGGGAAACGACTTCTCTTTGGCGTCTAGCTTCGTCATGTCAGGCCCCTAAGTGTTGGTTTTGTGTAACTTCAAAATTTAAGCACGCGCAACATGACTTCAAACTTGAAGCATTGTCAAGCTTCAAAACGTAAGCTATTTAGACAACGTTCAAGAAAAGGAAGACTTATGAAGGCAAGCGCATATCTGGACGCAATGAAGGCTCAACTAAACCTGCCATCCGATCATCCGCATCGCATGCGATGTCACTCAGTAGCTCGTTCACGGTCTCGTCCAGATCTTCGTCACTGTCATAGGGTACCTTCAGCTCATAGTCGCCGTTCGGCCGCCGCTTGGCGTCATAGTCTTCGAGATAGAAACTCTCGATATGGTCTATCGTGCGCTTCCTGCCGCGCACGAACTTGCTGTTGTTCTGAATGCGCAGCGTCAGCAAGATCGTGGCGACCTTCGGCGTAGTGGCATCGGTGCTTGGGGTTGTTAGCTGAGTTGATGGATGCTGCGCCAATTTCTTGTAGGGGCCGATCTCGACGCCGCGGTGCCGCAGGTAGCTATAGAGCGTGCTCTTGGAAAGATGCAGCTTTTGCGCAATTGCCGCGACCGACAGCTTGCGCTCGCGGTATAAGGTCTCGGCAGCCAGCGCCGTCGCCTCGGCCTGTGATGTCAGACCCTTGGGGCGTCCACCTACCCGACCGCGTGCCCGTGCCGCAGACAATCCGGCATTCGTTCGCTCACGGATCAGTTCGCGTTCGAACTCAGCCAGCGAGGCGAACAGATTGAACACAAGCCGCCCTTGCGCGTTGGTCGTGTCGATGGGGTCGTTCAGGCTGAGCAGGCCAACCTTGCGCTCCATCAGACTGCCAACCAGTTCGACCAAGTGCTTGAGCGAGCGCCCCATGCGGTCAAGCTTCCAGATCACCAGCACGTCGCCCTTGCGCAATTGACCCAACAGTTCATCGAGAGCCGGGCGTGCAGTCTTCGCGCCGCTGGCCACGTCCTGGTAGACGCGCTCGCACCCGGCTGCCTTGAGGGCATCTACTTGCAAGTCCAAGTTTTGATCGCGTGTGGAGATGCGCGCATAGCCGATCTTCATCCTAAAATTCCATTTTATTCGTTGAGTTTATACAATATCGAACTTTGATTGTGCGAACCATTATTTTAGACTGCTTGTTGACCGACAAACGTTCCTGGCCGGTCGCCCCGTTAAAGTATTTCAAAACGAAGGTTTTATCGAACCATTGGCATTCGCGCCAACTGGGTGTATAAACACCGATATGCACAAACACTGATTGGAGAATTTCATGAATACCGTGCGCTGGAACATCGCCATATCGCCGGACGTGGACCAGTCCGTGCGTATGTTCATCGCTGCGCAAGGCGGCGGCCGCAAGGGTGACCTGTCACGCTTCATTGAGGAGGCGGTGCGTTCCTATCTATTCGAGCAGGCGGTGGAACAAGCCAAGGTTGCTACGTCCGGTATGGGCGAGGCCGAACTGAACGACCTCATCGACGAGGCGGTGCAGTGGGCGCGTGAGCACTGATGCGCGTCATCCTGGACACCAATGTGCTGATTGCGGCGTTGATCTCGTCGCATAGTCCCCCCGACATCATCTATCGCGCTTGGCATACGGCGCGTTTCGATCTAGTCACGGCAGTGGCCCAACTCGACGAACTACGCCGCGTGAGCCGCTACCCAAAGATCAAGGCCATCCTGTCCGCACATCGCGTCGGCACCATGATCAACAATATGCAGCGCGCCATCGTGCTGGGTGCGCTGCCGCCCCTACCCGATGACATCGAAGCCAGCGATCCGAACGATGCCTTCCTGCTGGCGATGGCACTGGCTGGCGAGGCTGATTACTTGGTGACAGGCGACCGTCGCGCTGGCCTGCTGCAACGCGGCAGTATCGGTCGAACGCGCATCGTCACGCCGACCATGTTCTGCGCCGAGGCGCTTTGATGCCATGCCGGTCAGCTTCCTGTCCACCGCGCAACGGGAACGCTACGGCCGCTATCCAGATGTGCTTTCCAGCGAAGAACTGGCGCGCTACTTTCACCTCGACGACGATGACCGCGAGTGGATCACCACCAAGCGGCGCGATAGCCACCGCTTGGGTTATGCGTTGCAACTGACGACGGCGCGCTTCCTCGGCACCTTTCAGGAAGACCCGACCGCCGTGCCCGGTGCCGTGTTGCACGCCATCTCGGCCCAACTCGACATCACCGATCCCGCCGATTGTGTCGTCGCCTACCGCACAAGCAGGCAACGCTGGCAGCATACCGCAGAAATTCGCATGCGCTACGGCTACCGTGAGTTCACCGAACGTGGCATTCAATTTCGCTTGGGGCGCTGGCTGTGCGCCCTGTGCTGGACGGGTACCGACCGCCCGAGTGCGTTGTTCGACTACGCTAACTGTAGTGCCTTGCAATCGAAACTGCCCCGGCTTGCAATCAGCGCGGTTTCAGGCCAAGAATAGTTGCGACTGTCCGGCGCATCGCGCCAGGATTAATTGAGAACAGACTTGCAATCAGACGCCCCGGCTTGCAATCATCCGACACGGGCCAACAATAATTGCAACTGAAACGAATCATGGTAAGCATCGCAGGTACTATCATTCTGTCGGCAGTTCTGTACACCAGCCGCCATTTGAATCAAACGACTGCCAGCAGCATGTGTCCCACCGGCTCGACTGTAGGTTTTACATTGATTTCGATGTCGTAGCCGAGACGATTCAGGCAATCCATCAGCTTGCGCTCGGAGATATTCGAAAAATCGCCGCGCATCATGTCAGATACCTTTGGTTGCGTGATACCCATCCGCCGCGCGGCTTCCTGCTGCGTCAGACCGAGGCGGCGCATGGCTTTCCTGATTTCGATCACCAGCCCCGTCTTGATCTTGAGTTTTTCCGCATCGGGCAGGCCCAGATCGGCAAACACGTTGCCGGAACTTTCCCAAACCTCAACGCCGTTGATGACGCTCTTTTTCATCTCGCAACTCCTTCGCCTTTTCCTCTGCCACCTTGAACCGGTCGCGGATAATGTCCATGTCCTCTTTAGGGGTTTCGATACCACTGTCGTTTTCAGAAGATGAGTGCACCAATTAAGGACTCTCTGAACAACCGCCCATCCTGGCGGGTCTTGTCATAAAAACCCTGGAAAAGGTGTCAAGGCACAGGTTTTTGGGCTGTTGATCAAGAAATTTGGGGATTTCCCGTTTCACGGGCGCA
>WREK01000024.1 GCA_009779355.1 Betaproteobacteria bacterium
CCTCAACGTCTCCGGCAAAATGATTGCCAACTACTGGCTGTCCCACGTCTATCCGCCGGAAATCGGGCAAGCGCACCGCGATGCCGATTTTCACATTCACGACCTGGATATGCTTTCCGGTTACTGTGTCGGCTGGTCGCTGCGCCAACTGCTTCTGGAAGGCTTCAACGGCGTACCCGGAAAGGCCGAGGCCAACCCTCCCAAACATCTTTCAAGCGCACTCGGACAGATGGTCAACTTCCTCGGCACCATGCAGAACGAATGGGCCGGGGCGCAGGCCTTCAGTTCGACATGGCGCGCGACAGCCTGGAGATCAAGCGCAAGATCGTGCAACGTTTGATGGACGACGGCCTTTTCCCTTACACAAAACGCTATCTCGGTATCCTGCGCAACCATTTCTCGACCATCGGCGTGAATGGCCTCAACGAAATGATCCGCAACTTCACGCACGGCGCCGACGACATCACCTCCCCCTCCGGGCGCGCCCTGGCGCTGTACCTATTGCCACAACCCGCACTTGCTGCCGGCAGGCGGCGGTACGTTGCGGTGGCCGGAAATCCTGGCGTGGCTGAAAACGCGGCGAGGTTTACTCGACGGCGTTGTCTTCAGCGGTGGTGAGCCGCTGTTGCAGCGCGGACTCGCCGCCGCGCTCGCCGAGGTTCGCAGCCTGGGCTTCGCGACCGGCCTGCACACCGCTGGCATTTATCCGGCGAGGCTGGCTGCGGTGCTGCCGCTGCTCGACTGGGTCGGCTTCGATATCAAGGCACCGTTCAGGGAATATGCTTCGGTCGTCGGCTGCGACGCAGGCGCACTGGCCCGGACATCGCTTGAAACACTGCTTGCTTCCGGCGTCCCCCATGAGATTCGCTGCACCGTACCGCCTGATTTCGATGCCGCTGCCCTGATGCGCCTGCGTGAGGATTTGAACCGCATCGAAATATCAAACCTCACGCTGCAGGAATGCCGACTCCCGGAAAAGCAGGGCGATTGCGCCCGTTTGTCATATTCCGTATAGGTTGGGGTGAGCTTGCAAACCCCAACGTTACCGCTATCCCTTTGCCCCTTTACGCTGGGGTTCGCTTTGCTCACCCCATCCTATTTTTCATAAGAGAAGCCTGCGCCCCGCTTTCCTCTGTCCGTTCAAGCAAGGGCTACGCGATCCGTGCAGTCCGGAATTTGGTTCATTTCACTGGCTTTGATTCTTGGAAGTTATTTACAATCAACACGTTATGATGGGAATTGTTTTCTGTTTTCTGCTCCATCACTAAGTTGGCTTCTTTAAAACTTATCGACAACAAGTGTAAGTGCACCGAAATTCTGTTTTTTTTTGAGTGATACAAATCCATCGGATAACCTCAACGTAAGGCGGTATGCCACCGTCACGTAAAGTAGCGTTTTTTATATAAAGCGACTTTTCCTCACAGTCTCAGATAACAAAAAAGAAGAAAAAGTAAACCGTCACGCTGTTTTTTTAGAGAAAAACAGCAGTATTATTAAAGTCTTCGACAAGTAAGTGCTTGGGGAAGGTGAGATGTATTCTCACCATTGGCTATCCATCTCTCGTCAGGAGTACGGATCATGCGGCAATTGATCTTTTGGTTAATCGCGCTGCTGTTGATCTATGGCGGCTGGCAGTTTTTTCGTGCTCTGCATGCTGGGTTTCGCCAGCAGGCAGATTCACCGTCCGCGAAAAAAACAAAGGCAGTGAATCTGGATGACGATCTTTTCAATTACACGCTCACATCGACGAAAGAGTCGGATCCCGGTGTAACCGTCGCTGTCTATTCGCATAAACGGCCGGATATCGCCGTGCCAGAAAATGCGAATGAAATTCCGCTCGATCCTTTTGCCATAGAACTGGAATTACAACGGTTGCGGCTTGAAATCAGCACCCTGCGGGAAACGATCGAGGCGCAGCAAAAGAAAATTGAATCCTTGCGTGCGGATGCGCAATATCCGTCAACAGCTCGAATTGAACCCACGATCTCGCCCATAACGCAAGAACCGGACATGTCTCCGGAGTATGATGAAGCATTAGCGCTGGCACGTCGTGGAATTGTTGCCGATATAATTGCCTCGCGTTGCGGCATTACCCGCGCAGAAGCCGACCTGGTCGCTTCACTGGCAGCGCAGGGACGGCAGCAGCAAGCAATAGGAGGGGTATTATGAAGAGGCGGAAGATTGCGTTTTCTTCCGACTTGCGCCAGACAGCACTAAAGCGGGCAGGAATAGCCATTACGGTAGCGCTGGTACTGCTGTTTGCCGTGCTGTGGTTCGGGGATGAAAATCGTTTGCTGCAACTCCCACTTCAGTCTGTTACGTCCGCGCTAAAAGGCGATACGCCTGTGTTGCCGGATTCCGGCATGACAGCAGACAACGAACCCGTTGAACCTCCCCTTTCCACAGATGTAGACACAGATGTAGAAACTGAAAAAACAACCACGCCACCAGAACCCCCGAAGGATGCCGATACACCCAAAGCACTTCAAACGGCAACCAATATGCCTGCGGCACCCCCAGCCGATGCGTCCGTGAAGTCGATTTCTTTGCCAGAGGGGTATTTTGTTCAATTGGGCGTGTTCAATGACACGGAAAATGTCGCCAAGATGTTCGAGACTGTTACTGCACTTGGCATGCCCGCCCATGTCCAGTCGCGTGTCGTGGTCGGACCTTTTCGTGACAAGCGCGAAGCCGACGCGGCGCGTGAGCGTCTGAAGGATATTGCGGAAGGAATCGTGTTGCCGCCGCAAAAAAAAACCACGAAACCATCCGGGAAACCCAAGGCAAAGCCAAAATCGCGGCAGCGCGCGAAATGATCCGTCTCCGTACGGATCGTTCAATCTGTTGGGGGATTCTTTATGAAGATTGAAAATCCGGTATTGGGCACCATCGAAATCTCCGACGACAAGGTCATTGGATTTCCGGCGGGGCTGCCGGGATTCGGGGATCTGCGCCGGTTTGCCCTTCTGCACGAAGAAGGCAGTGACGGCAAGGTTTTCCTGCTCCAGAGCCTTGACGATCCCAGTGTGTTGTTCTCGCTCGCCGGACCTGAACAACTCGGTATTACCTATGAGTTTCTGCTCACGGATGAAGAAGAGAAAGCGTTGCTCTTGTCCCGTCCGGAGGATGCCGTGGTAGCCGTCATTGTTCGCAAGGGCGATGAGGCGCCAACCAGCGCTGGCCTGCGCGCCAATTTCATGGCGCCGGTCATCATCAACATCCGGCAGCAGCGCGGCATGCAAAAGGTGATCGACAAAGGCAGTTGCGACATCATTTTGCGTGTGCGTGGTTGAAGCGCGGGCGGCTATCATCCATCATTCCAAGGGGCGCGGAAAAAAACCCGCGCCCTTTTTTCATTTTTTATCCCATTTTTTCTCCGGAGTCCGGGCATGAGCCGCAAGATCATTTCCACTATCAATGCCCCCGCTGCCATTGGTGTTTATTCGCAGGCGGTGAGGGTCAATGACACCGTATATTGTTCCGGCCAGATCGGCCTCGTGCCGGAATCGGGGCTGCTGGCTGAAGGGTTCGAGGCACAGGCCGTCCGTGTGTTCGAAAACCTGAAGGCGGTTGCTGAAGCCGCAAACGGCACGCTTGCGCAGGTAGTGCGGGTAACCCTCTACCTGACCGACCTCAGCCAATTCGACAAGATCAATGAAATCATGGCGCGCTATTTCACCGAGCCTTATCCAGCCCGCGCCGCCGTGGGCGTAAAGGAATTGCCGCGGGGTGCGCTGATCGAGGCAGACGCCATTCTCTTCCTCGGCTGATCCCGGCATGCCCGGAACCGCTCAATGGCCGCTCAAAGGAAGCCGGCAGGCGACCCTGCTGGCCCGGCTCGACATCCATCGGCCAGAAGAGATCATCCTTCACCTGCCCTTGCGGTACGAGGACGAAACACGCATCACCCCTATCGGGTTGGCACAGGTCGGCACGAGCGCACAGATCGAGGCCGAGGTGCTCTCAACCGAAGTCACCCGGCCACACCGTCAGTTGCTCGCCCGGCTGCGCGATGAAGCCGGTTCTGAAATCGTCGCGCGCTGGATCAACTTTTATCCATCATTGCAGAAGCAACTCACATCTGGCCGCTGGGTCAGGCTGTTCGGCGAAATGCGCGGCGGGTTTTTCGGGGTGGAAATGGTGCATCCGCGCCTGCGTTTTGTGGGCAAGGACGAACCGTTGCCCCGGACGCTGACACCCATCTATCCGACGACTGCCGGACTTGGGCAACCAACCCTGCGCCGCCTGCTGGATTTTGCGCTGGAAACCGTGCCGCTTGACGAGCCATTACCCACCACGATTCGGAAACGGCTGGAACTGCCCGGCTTTTCCGAGGCAATCCATGCGCTCCACCGTGCCGCGCCCGACGATGTGCAGATGCTGGATGAGCACGAACATCCGGCCTGGTGGCGGGTCAAGTTTGAAGAACTGCTCGTGCAGCAATTGTCGTTGCGCCGTGCCTACAACGCCCGCCGCGCCCATGAAGCCGTGCGCCTGCCGCCTTGCCGGACACTGACCCGCGCCCTCTCTGAACGCTTGCCGTTCGCTCTGACCTTGGCGCAGCAGCGGGTGATGAACGAAATTGCCTCTGATCTTGCCGCGCCCCATCCGATGCAGCGGCTATTGCAGGGTGACGTGGGCAGCGGTAAGACCATCGTTGCCGCATTTGCCATGTTGCAGGCGGCGGAAAATGGCTGGCAGGCCGCATTGATGGCTCCCACCGAAATACTTGCCGAACAGCATTACCGCAAACTCGCCACCTGGCTCGACCCGCTTGGGATCGGCATCGCCTGGCTGTCGGGCGGGCGCAGGAAGCGGGAAAGGGAAGCCGAACTCGCGCGCCTGCACAGCGGCGAATGCCTGCTCGCCGTCGGAACCCATGCCCTGATCGAAACCTCGGTCGACCTGCCCCGGCTGGCGCTGGCGGTGGTCGACGAACAGCACCGTTTCGGCGTGCGCCAGCGGCTGGCCCTGCGCGACAAGGGGGCCGCCGGGGCGCGCCCCCACATGCTGATGATGTCCGCGACGCCGATCCCGCGGACATTGGCGATGACCCACTATGCCGACCTCGATGTTTCCACGCTCGACGAACTGCCGCCGGACCGCACGCCCGTCCATACGCGGCTGGCTTCGACGGCGCGGCGCACGGAAATCATCCATCGCCTGAAGGCGGCCTGTCTCGCAGGGCAGCAGGCGTACTGGGTGTGCCCCCTGATCGAAGAATCGGAAGCCCTGCAACTGAAAACCGCGCTGGAAACCTGGGAAACCCTGAAGGAAGCCCTGCCGGAATTGCGGGTCGGCCTCATTCATGGCCGTCTCAAGGCGGAAGAAAAAACGGCGACGATGGCGGCCTTCGCTACGGGCGAACTGCATGTGCTGGTGGCAACCACGGTCATCGAAGTCGGCGTGGACGTGCCACGCGCCAGCTTGATGGTGATCGAACATGCGGAGCGTTTCGGCCTTGCCCAATTGCATCAGTTACGGGGCCGGGTCGGGCGCGGCACGACGCAATCTTCGTGCGTGCTGTTATATGAACCGCCGCTGTCGAGAACCGCACGCGCACGGCTCAAGGTGGTCTTCGAGCACAGCGATGGCTTTGCCATTGCCCGCGAAGACCTGCGCATCCGCGGCCCCGGTGAATTCATCGGCGCGCGCCAAAGCGGGTTGCCGATGCTGCGTTACGCCGACCTTGAACGGGACGCTGCCCTGATCGAACCGGCCCGCGAAGTTGCCGGAGAACTGCTTGCCAACGACCCGGGAGCCGTCGAAAAACTGCTCACGCGCTGGCTCGGTGGCCGGGAAAGGTTGTTGCGCGCGTGAATATAGCGGCCAGAACAGGTAACATTGCGCCCTATCCGTCCCGCTTGCGTGGATACTTGATGTGACTTCGCCCTCAGCGTCCGCCCCCAAACTTCCGGCCATTACCGTCGGCCTGCGTCCTTTCAGCAGTTATCCGCCGGCAGTATCGGCTCTGCTGGCTACGGTTTGCGCCCTGCCCGGCGGCGACATCCGCTTCAAATTCGCGCTCGAAGGCCGCCTCGAAGCATTGCGCTTGCCGGTAGCCGACGCGCCTCCGTCCGGCCCGCTATGGCAGCACACCTGCTTTGAGGCGTTTATCTCTACGCCGGATGCGGAAAACTATCGCGAATACAACTTTTCGACCGCCGGACAATGGGCAGCGTACGAATTCCTGCACTATCGTGAAATGGGGCACCCGCTGGGAGAGGAACCCCCTGCGCTACTGCCTGTCACGAGTTCCCTGCACGAAAACCGGCTCACCCTCGTGGCCGACGTGCCGTCCATGCTGTTGCCCTACTCTGCCGTCCTGCGTTTGGGGCTTTCAACGGTGGTCGAGCGCGAAGACGGGAACCTCGAATACTGGGCCGTCCATCATCCGGCCGAATACCCCGATTTCCACCATGCCGATGGCTGGACGTTGCTGCTCGACACCCAACTGGTAAATCAATGAACCCTCGATTTTCAAGCGGTCTTGAACGCCTGATCGCTGAACCGGAACTGGCCCGCCCACTCGCAGGCCGCCGCGTAGCCCTCCTTGCCCATCCTGCCTCAGTTACGGAAAACCTCACCCACGCGCTCGATGCGCTGGCGGGACTGCCCGACGTGAAACTCTCCGCCGCGTTCGGGCCACAACACGGATTACGCGGCGACAAGCAGGACAACATGGTTGAGTCGCCCGACTACATCGACCCCATACACGGCATCCCCGTGTTCAGCCTCTACGGCGAAGTACGCCGCCCAGGCGCGGCGATGATGGAAAGTTTCGATGTCCTGCTCGTTGACCTGCAAGACCTGGGATGCCGGATTTACACCTTCATCACTACCCTGCGCTACGTCCTTGAAGAATCGGCCCGCTACGGCAAATCGGTCTGGGTGCTCGACCGCCCCAACCCGGCAGGCCGCCCGGTGGAAGGGCTGTTGCTGCGCCCCGGTTGGGAGAGCTTCGTTGGCGCAGGCGCGCTGCCAATGCGCCACGGGCTGACCCTGGGCGAATTGGGGCACTGGTTCATCGCCGCCCTGGGACTCGATGTCGACTACCACGTCATCAAAATGGAAGGCTGGCGTCCCGACGATGCGCCGGGTTACGGCTGGCCGGTTGGGCGCACATGGGTCAATCCCAGCCCCAACGCGCCCAACCTTTCAATGGCCCGCGCCTATGCCGGAACCGTGATGCTCGAAGGCACGACAATTTCCGAAGGGCGCGGCACGACCCGCCCGCTTGAACTCTTCGGCGCACCGGGGCTGGACATTCCCGCCCTGCTTGATGCGATGTGTGCGCTTGCACCGCACTGGATGGAAGGCTGCCGGTTACGCGAGTGCTGGTTCGAGCCGACCTTTCACAAGCATGCCGGAAAGCTGTGCGCAGGCGTACAAATCCATGTCGAAAACGGCCATTACGATCACGATGCCTTTCGCCCGTGGCGGTTGATGGCGCTTGCCTTCAAGGCGTTGCGCCGGGCCGGATATCCACTATGGCGCGATTTCCCATACGAATACGAACACGACCGGTTGGCGATAGACCTCATCAACGGCAGCCCGCTGCTGCGCGAATGGGTAGATGACCCCGCAGCGTCTCCTGCCGACCTCGATGCCCTGGCGGCGGCGGATGAAACAGCCTGGCGCGATGCCCGCCGCCCGTTCCTGCTTTACCCTTGACCATGATGCCTGCGGAAGCCTTTCCAGGGGCGCCAATATGTTTGTTTGTTTGTTCGTTTGTTTGTTTCAATCCACGCCCGTGACCGGGCGACAAAAGCGCTTGAAAGAGGTTACGCCTCTCCCAAGCGAGACTATCCCCCTAAGGGGGGAGGTTTCAAACCGGAGTTAGTTTTCGATGAAGACAACCGCCCTCAAGATATTTGCCTGCAACTCCAACGAGCCGCTTGCCCACGAAATTTGCAACCGCCTCGGCATGCCCGTGTCCCAGATCGAAGTCTCGCGTTTTTCCAACGACAACCTGCATGTTCAAATCCTGGAAAACGTGCGCGAGCGCGATGTGTTCGTCGTGCAGTCCTTCACCGAACCGGTGAGCCATCACATCATGGAACTGCTGATTACGCTGGACGCGCTGCGCAGTGCCTCGGCACAGCGCATCACGGCGGTGATTCCCTACTACTCCTACGCGCGTTCGGATAAAAAGGACAAACCAAGGATTTCAATTACCGGGCGGCTGATGGCCGACATGCTCGTTGCCGCCGGGGCGAACCGCGTGCTGACGATGGACTTGCATGCCGATCAGGTGCATGGGTTTTTCAGCGTGCCGGTTGACCATCTCACCGCGATCCCGGTTATTGCTGAGCACTTCCACAGTTACTTCGACCTCTCGAATATGGTTGCAGTGGCAACCGACGCAGGCGGAGCCAAGCGGGTCGGGCGCTTTTCCGAACGACTCGGCATCCCGATGGCGATCATCGACAAGCGCCGCATCACCGATACGCATGTCAAACAGGGCCATGTGGTCGGCGAGGTGAGCGGGCGCGATGTAGTGATTTTTGAAGATGAGATTTCCACAGGCGGTACGCTGGTCTCAAGCATCGAAACCCTGCATGCCGCCGGGGCGAAAAGCGTCCATGCCGGTGCGGTGCACGGGGTGCTCTGCGGCCCGGCCATCGAACGCCTGCGCGAAGCGCCCATTGATTCCGTCGTTGTCGCCAACACCGTGCGGGTTGCGCCGGAGAAGCAAATCGACAAACTCACCGTACTGACCGTTGCCCCGCTTTTCGCCGCTGCCATCGAACGCATCCACAGCGGGGCGAGCGTCGGCGCACTGTTCGCATAAGCAGGCAGAAAATAGGATTAAAATCCACAACCTTTCCGTGTTTTGGAGCGCCTCATGCCCCAGTACCGTTCCAGTCTCTCCACTTCCGGCCGCAACATGGCGGGCGCGCGTGCGCTGTGGCGTGCCACGGGCATGCAGGACGATGATTTCGGCAAACCGATCATCGCCGTTGCCAACAGCTTTACCCAGTTCGTGCCGGGGCATGTACACCTGAAGGAGCTCGGCCAGTTAGTTGCACGCGAAATCGAGGCCGCTGGCGGGGTGGCGCGGGAATTCAACACCATTGCCATCGATGACGGCATTGCGATGGGGCACGACGGCATGCTCTATTCGCTACCCTCGCGCGACTTGATTGCCGATTCGGTCGAATACATGGTCAACGCCCACACGGCCGACGCGCTGGTTTGCATCTCGAACTGCGACAAGATCACGCCGGGCATGCTGATGGCGGCACTGAGGTTGAACATCCCGGCGATTTTCGTCTCCGGTGGCCCGATGGAAGCGGGCAAGCTCAAATGGGACGCGCGCACCATGTCGCTCGACCTCATCGACGCGATGATCAAGGCGGCGGACAAAAACTGCCCGGATGACGAAATTGCCGCAGTCGAGCGCGCGGCCTGCCCGACCTGCGGCTCATGCTCGGGCATGTTCACCGCCAACTCGATGAACTGCCTCACCGAAGCGTTGGGCCTGTCCCTGCCGGGAAATGGCACGCTCGTGGCAACCCATGCCGACCGTAAAGGGCTTTTCATCGATGCCGGACGACGCATCGTTAGCATGGCAAAACGCTACTACGAACAGGACGACCATTCCGTGCTGCCGCGCGCGATTGCCCGCTTCGAGGCATTCGAGAACGCAATGAGCCTCGATGTGGCAATGGGCGGTTCAACCAATACCGTCCTTCACCTGCTCGCCGCCGCGCGCGAAGCCGGGGTGGACTTCACTATGAAAGACATCGACCGCCTCTCGCGCCGTGTGCCCTGCCTGTGCAAGGTCGCCCCGGCGGTTGGCGATGTGCATGTCGAGGACGTCCACCGCGCCGGGGGTGTAATGGGCATTCTCGGTGAACTCGACCGGGCCGGGCTTCTTCACTGCTCTGTGCCCACCGTACACAGCCGCACGATGGGTGATGCGCTTGCGCGCTGGGACGTGATGCGCGCGTTTGACGTCGCCGTGACCCATTTCTACCGCGCCGCACCCGGTGGCGTGCCGAGCCTGCAAGCCTTCAGCCAGGACAAACGCTGGCCTGAACCCGATCTCGACCGCGCCCAGGGGGTCATCCGTGACCGCGCCCATGCTTTCAGCCAGGACGGCGGGTTGGCGGTGCTGTTTGGCAACATTGCCGAAAAGGGCTGTATCGTCAAAACAGCCGGGGTCGATGAATCGATCTGGAAATTTTCCGGCACGGCAAAGGTTTTTGAGAGTCAGGAAGGTGCCGTCGACGGTATCCTCAACAACGTGGTACAGGCAGGCGACGTAGTCGTCATCCGTTACGAAGGCCCCAAAGGCGGTCCCGGTATGCAGGAAATGCTCTATCCGACGAGCTATCTCAAATCGCGCGGCCTCGGCAAACAATGCGCGCTACTCACCGACGGGCGTTTCTCCGGCGGCACTTCGGGGCTATCCATCGGGCACGCCTCGCCAGAAGCCGCCTGCGGCGGTGCGATTGCCCTGATCGAAAACGGCGACACAATCGAAATCGACATTCCCGGGCGCAGCATCCGTCTGGCGGTTTCCGACGAAGAACTCGCCCGGCGCAAGGCAGCGATGCAGGCGCGGGGCAACATGGCGTGGAAACCTGCCGCACGCAAGCGTACTGTATCGGCGGCGCTCCAGGCTTACGCAGCGCTCACCACCTCGGCGGACACCGGTGCAGTGCGCGATGTCACTCAGGCGCAAAGTCAAGGAAGCTGAACATGGATGCCGAACTCAACCGCCTCGAAGCACAGCTTGAACAACTGATCAGTATGTATGCGGCGCTTCGTGATGAAAACCGCGAACTGCGCGCGCACCAGTCCCGGCTCGAAGCCGAAAACCGCCAGCTCACAAGCAAAATCGGCCTTGCTACCGAAAAGCTCGAAGCTGTGCTTACCAGATTGCCGCAATAAGGAGGCCACAGTGAAAGAGTCCGAAACGCTCGACATCAGCCTCCTGGGCAAGGAATACCACGTCGCATGCACGCCACGCGAACGTGAGAGCCTGCTTGAAGCGGTGGCCTATCTTGGGCAGAAATTCGATGAGGCGGGCAAAAAAACGCATGTAAAAACGCATGCAAGCAACGAGACCCTGGCGGTAATGACGGCGCTCAACATTACGCACGAGTTTTTGCAACTTCTACACGGTCGCGGGTTTGACTTGCCCACCCTGAAGCGTAGAATCGCACACATGCAGACGCGTATTGAAGCCGTGCTGGCTCAACAGGAAAAGCTTTTCTGACTGGGTTCGTGCGGGGGAGTTTGCATAAGTAGCAATCCCCTGCGGTGTTCGAGAAAGCTGTGAGTTCCGTGAACCAATTGAAAAGAACGGTTGCTGACTACAAAACGCTGGTGTGTGCGCCCCATGCGGGTGAACCTGAAGCGGTAAGAAAGTGACCCCCTGAGCCTCTGGTTCAGGATAAATCGGCAAGTACGGCATCTGCGGGGGGCCAAAAAGGAGGTGCGGCAATGCCGCACTTTTTTTTTTGCCTCCACACACCGTACAGGCGCCAGGCCGCTGCCCGTGCAATCATTTCGTGGCCAACCTTGCCGGAATTGCCGCACAATACGGACAGGAAGCGCACGATGGGGCTGGCAGTTCCTGTGAAATGCGCACGTCAAACCAAGGTCTGTTTTCAATGGCATTCGATTTCTGGTGGCTTGCCTATCCCCTGCTCGGTATCGTGGTGGGTTTTCTTGCGGGGCTGCTTGGGATAGGCGGTGGCGGCATCATGGTTCCCATGTTGACCACCCTTTTCCTCGCCCAGGGGTTCGCGCGCGAACAAGTGGTTCATATGGCGCTCGGCACCTCGATGGCGGCCATTCTGTTCACTTCGGCCTCCAGCATGCGCGCGCACCATGCACGCGGCGCGGTGAATTGGGAAATCGTACGGCAGGTCACGCCGGGCATTCTTGTGGGCACCTTTTTTGGCACATTCATCGCCTCGCGCCTCAATGCTGTGCCGCTGACGGTGTTCTTTACCTGCTTCATGGGGTTCGTCGCCACCAAGATGTGGCGCAACGCCAGACCGAAACCTTCGCGCGAATTGCCGGGCCGGATTGGCATGAGCGCCGTAGGGCTTTTTATCGGCCTCATCTCGGCGCTGGTAGCCATTGGCGGCGGCTCGCTTTCCGTGCCCTTCATGGTCTGGTGCAACGTCGAGGCACGGCGTGCCATGGGCACCTCGGCGGCCATCGGGTTTCCCATTGCGCTCGCGGGTACGGTGGGCTATCTCATCAACGGCAAGGTGGGTGCGAACATGCCGCCCCATACTTTTGGGTACATTCATCTGCCTGCCCTGGTTCTGGTCGGCGGGGTCAGCGTACTCACGGCCCCCCTCGGCGCGGCCTGCGCCCACCGCATGCCGGTGGTCACACTGAGAAAAATCTTCGCGGCCATACTGATCCTGCTCGCGCTCAAGATGCTGTACCGCGTGTTCGCCTGAACTATAGCCTCCCTCTTGAGGAAGGTGTCGCCCGCCGCAGGCGGGTGACGGAAGGAGTAGCGACGGTTCGGGTATCAGACTGTAGCTATTGAGCACATCCAAGCATTGCCAACTCCCTCCGTCACGCCTGCGGCGCGCCACCTCCCTCGAGAGGGAGGTACTTAATTTGCGATGCTGCGCATCGGGCGATACGACCGTCGGAGGACGCTGCTCCGCAGCTTGTCCGACCTGCATCATCATTCGATCTGCATGCCAAGAATGGCGGCCACCCGCCGCAGGATGATGACCAGGTTCTATTCAGATGTGGGTGCAATATTTCGTGCTGCCGCTTCATGGTGTCATGACAAACAGGTGTAATCGCCCTGGCTTCTACACCAGGACACCTCGAAAAACTCCCTTGTTTTATGGAGTCAGAAAAATTTCCCTTTGATTTCATTGGAAAAATTTTTGCTCTTTTAGCCAAACCCGATGTTTTTCGAGGTGTCCACCAGTAAGAAAGCTGTTGTTTTGACAGGCCGCTCAACTTGGCTGCGCAATCTTCGTCAAAGGCAGCGACGACGCCAATGTTACCCATGTTGCATCCCCTCGCTGTGTCATACTCTCTTTGGGTTTTGCACATTTTCGACGATTTTCAATCATCTTCGTGAACCTGGCATTGCGTACATGCCGCCAACCCAGAATTGTCATGGGAATATAGTTGTTGGCTGTGAAATGGGCATCGTTGCCTTACCGGGAACCTCAGCCCTCCTTCCTACCTCACAAGAAACGGCAAATTCCCCGTAGCCGCCTTGCCATTCTCGTCCCGCACGGTAATAAACAAGCGATATGCGCCAGGAACCGAAGGGGCGCGGAAACGGATGCTGGAGGTTTCAGCAAAAAGCACTTCCACGCCGACTGCCTCCGGTAGAGGTTCGGCTTCGCCCCCTCCGCGCAGTTCGGTTGCTTCCTTGCGCACCAACCACCCGGTGACGGGGGCTTCGCCACGCACTTCGATGGTGGACGAAACAACCGCGCCCGGTGCGAATTCGTCGGCGGAAATGCCGATGCCAAGGATGGTTGGCGCGGGCTTGGCGCTTGGACGGCCCCAGGCTTCGGCCAGCGCATCGGTTATCTCGGTGAGGGTGTTATCCGAAAGCAATAGGCTGTGCCAGGTTGCGGTCTGTTCCTGCTTTACGCCCCACAGAAAGGCGAAAACACCACGGACTTGTGGGTTCTTGCCCATTTCGGCCAGCACGCGGCGGAAATAGGCCGCTTTTTCGCGGCTGGTGAGTTCAACCGGCGCGCCCCAGGGTTTGCGGCCTGCTTGCCATTGCCCGAGCGGGCCAAGTTCGGTAATCAGCAATGGCTTGCCAATACCTGCGGCGCGGATGCGTCCCTCCAGGCCAAATGCCGCGCCTGCGTAAAGGTTGAGGCCAATCATATCGATGTGCGTGCAACATCCGGCGAGTTGTTTCATGTATTGGGTACTGCCGTCGTTGACCGACATCACGGTAGGATGGGCAGGGTCGAGCTTCTTGACCACGCCTGCCAGACGGTTGATTTCGCGCCACGCAGGCAAGGGGTCATCTATGCCGTGTTCGACTTCATTACCGATGACCCAGGCCAATAGCGCTGGATGATTCCGATAGCGTTGCACGAACGCACGGATGCGGTTTTCCTGTACGGCGATGGCCTTGGGGTCGTCGAGGCGGAAACCGTAGCGCGGCAACCCGACATCCAGCCCCATGAGTACGCCGATCCCGAGTTTGCGGGCTTCGTCGAGCACCCAGGCATCCCACTCATGATAGACGCGCACCGCGTTTGCCCCGGTAGCGGCGAGTTTTTCCAGTGCGGCACGGTCACCGGAAAAGGCTGCGCCGCGCCATGACGTGACGGGCAGTGGGGGAGTGGCAAATGCCGTTTGAAGCGGCGCGAGGAAAATCGCTGCCGCAAGCAGAATCAGGCGGATCACGTCATTTCATATTACGCAGGCGCGCAACGCGATCCTGCGTGGCGGGATGGGTTGAGAACAGGCTGCGCAGGCCACCGCCCAGGAGGGGGTTGATGATCATCATCTGGGCCGTAGCCGGATGTTCCTCGGCAACCCGGAGCGGGATCCCCTTGGCGTAAGACTCGATCTTGAGCAGGGCATCGGCCAGTGCGCCGGGGTCGTTGGAGATTTCCGCACCGCCACGATCCGCGCCGAATTCGCGCGTGCGGCTGATGGCCATCTGGATCAACATGGCCGCCAGCGGCGCAATCAGCATGACCAGTATCTGGGCCGCCGGATGGGAGCGTTGGTTATCGCGCCCGCCGACGAGCATGCCGAATTGTGCCAGCGTAGCAATTGCACCTGCGATGGTAGCGGTGATGGTAGAAATCAGGATGTCCCTGTGTTTGACATGGGCAAGTTCGTGCGCCATGACGCCGCGCAATTCCCGTTCGGAGAGCAGCTGCATGATGCCGGAAGTGGCAGCCACTGCGGCGTGTTCCGGGTTGCGCCCCGTGGCAAAGGCATTGGGCTGTTTTTCGTCGATGACGTAGACCTTGGGCATAGGCAGGTCTGCGCGCTGCGCGAGTTCTTTCACCATGTTGTAGAGATAGGGTGAGGTAGCGGCATCTACCTGGCGCGCCCGGTACATTTTCAGCACCATCTTGTCCGAGAACCAGTAAGCCCACAGATTCATCGCGCCCCCCAGGACGAGGGCGATCAGCATGCCCTGCTGGCCGCCGAGCGCGCCGCCGACAGCGCCGAACAGGGCAACGATGCCGGCCATCAGGATGGAGGTTTTCAGCCAGTTACCAAACATGTGTCTTTCCTTTATTCCTTTATTTAACCCGGCTGGGGATACTATGCAGTAAATAAAGGCAGTTCAACCCAGATTCAATCCCCTTCTGCCGCTGGCTGCGTGAAACGCTCCTCAGCGGCAAGCATAAAGCCGTGCAGGAATTCCGCCGCCGTCATCCGGCGGCTGCCTGGCCGTTGCAGTTCCGTGACGCACAGGGCATCTTCGCCACAGGCTACCACGATTCCGGATGCATCGGCGCGAAGGATGTTGCCCGGCGCGCCACATCCGGGCGCCGTGTGCGCTGTCCAGAGTTTGATCGTGGTTTCGCGTATCTGACCGAAAGCGACTGGAAACGGATTGAAAGCGCGTACCTGCCGCGCCAGTTCGGTCGCCGACCTGCGCCAGTCGATCCCAGCTTCGGCGCGGGAAATCTTCCGAGCGATGGTCACGCCTGCCGAAGGTTGTGCTTCTGGGGGCAACTCTCCAGTTGCCAGCCGTGCCAGCGCCTCGACAATGGCCTCTGCGCCAAGGTGCGCCAGCTTGTCATGCAGGCTGGCTGCCGTGTCGTCAGGCGCAATTGCGACCTTCCGGCGCAAGAGCATCGGGCCGGTGTCCAGTCCGGCATCCATTTGCATGATGGTGATGCCCGTCTGCGTATCGCCTGCTTCAATGGCGCGTTGGATCGGGGCCGCGCCGCGCCAGCGCGGCAGAAGCGAAGCATGGATGTTCAGGCAGCCAAGCCGGGGCAGGGCCAATGCTTCCGGGGGCAAAATCAGGCCATACGCGGCGACGACCAGCACATCAGGGCAGCTTTCCTTCAGGCGCGCACGCTGTTCATCCGTGCGCAAGCGCTCCGGCTGGCCGATGGCAAGCCCGCGCGCCAGGGCGAGCTGTTTCACTGCGCTGGCCATGAGTTTCATGCCACGCCCGGCAGGGCGATCCGGCTGCGTCAACACCACCGGGATCGTATAGCCCGCAGCAAGAACCGCCTCCAGCGCACAGGCGGCGAATTCCGGTGTGCCAGCAAAAGCTACACGTAGGGTAGACGCCATGTTTGTTTCAATCCACGCCCGTGCCTGGGCAACAAAAGCGCTTGAAAGAGGTTACGCCTCTCCCAAGCGAGATTATCCCCCTAAAGGGGGAGGTTTCTGACCGTGGTTTGTTTTTGATGAAAAGTCCTCCGGAAAAACATCCGATACAACCGGGCAAGGATGAAAGCTCAATCGTTCTGTGCCTGTTTGAGCAGTTTTGACTTGATCCGGGACTGTTTGAGCCGGGACAGGTATTCGACGAACACCTTGCCATCGAGGTGATCCAGTTCATGTTGGATGCACAACGCGAGCAGCCCATCTGCCACGAGTTCGAAAGGTTCGCCCTTTTCGTTCAGCGCCCGCACTTTAACCCATTCGGCCCTTTTCACCGTCTCGTGCACGCCGGGTACGGAAAGGCAACCTTCTTCGCTATTGCACTCGCCTGATTTTTCAAGAATTTCAGCGTTGATAAAAACCAATAGCCCGTTATGGTCATCGCTGACATCGATAACCGCAATCCGCTTGTGGACATCGACCTGCGTGGCGGCCAGCCCAATCCCCGGAGCCGCGTACATGGTCTCAGCCATATCGCGGATCAATTGCCGAACTGTGCCGTCTATCACCGCGACCGGGGCGGCCTTGATATGCAATCTGGGATCAGGGAAGTGTAAGATCGGTAGAACAGCCATGTTTCAATCCACGCCCGTGCCCGGGCGACAAAAGCGCTTGAAAGAGGTTACGCCTCTCCCAAGCGAGATTATCCCCCTAAAGGAGGAGGTTTCTAACCGTGGTTTGTTTTTGATGAAACCTTGCTAAATGAAGAGAAAAGCGTCACGAACAGAATCTCGCGCGCAACCTAACATGAGCACCCGCGTACCGCACCCGAATCGTGACGCCATAAAACAGAACAGGAAACTTAATAATGTCCCGGATTATATCTTCCATCGCTATCGGCATCGCGTTTCTTGCCAGTGCCAGCTTACAGGCCGCGCCTCCCGCAATTACCACCGATGCGCCCGATTCTTACACCGTCAGCAGGGGCGATACCTTATGGGGTATTTCCGCCCGCTTTTTACAGGAGCCCTGGCGGTGGCCCGAAGTCTGGCAAATGAACGAAGATGAGATCAAGAACCCGCACTTCATCTATCCCGGACAGATCATTGTGCTTGACCGTAACGGGCCGTTCCTGCGGCTCGGCAAACCCATCGGCGAGGGCAACATGCCCGTCGGCGACGGCAAGCTACAGCCCAGGGTTTACCAGACCCCCATCAACGAAGCCATATCGACCATTCCGCTGGCAGCCATCGCGCCTTTCCTGACCCGGCCACTGGTTCTTGACGGGAAGTCGTTTCAAGGCGCGGCCACCATCGTCGCTACCGAAACCGGTCGTGTCTATCTGGCTCAGGGCGATACCATCTTTGCCAAAGATGTGAACGAAGATGTCAATACGTGGGCAATTTTCCGTTCGACCAAACCGCTCATCGACCCTGGCAACCGCCAAGTGCTCGGCCATGAAGCCCAGTATCTGGGTTCCGCCAGGGTCAAGGAGTTCACGAACCCAGTCACACTCGAAATTATCGAGGCTGTCGAGGAAATCGGCGTCAACGACAAGATGCTGCCCATCGAAAACGAATTGATTTTTTCTTACGCGCCGCATGCGCCCAGGGAAACCATCGACACCCGGTTGATTTCGATCCAGCGTGGCGTTTCCGAAACTGGCAAACTCAGCGTAATCGCTATCGGCGCCGGCAAGCAAAATGGGCTGGAACCGGGTCACGTCGTGGCCATGTTCCGTAACCGCGGCAAAGCGACCCATGGAAGGAGAACTTTTGCCTTACCCGAAAAACGCTACGGTTCGGCGATGGTTTTTCGTGTGTTCGATCGTGTATCATATGCAATAATCATGGATACTGAGGGGCAGGCAACCATTGGAGACGCTATTCGCAATCCCTGACGCAAATCCTGCGTCCCGGCAACGGAATGCCAGGTCGTGACGCTTGCCGACTGGCTCCGGTTTTCGCTTACCCCGGTTAGTCCGGCACGGCAACGTAGCCTGCTTGCCGCGTTCGGATTGCCAGGGAATGTTTTTGCCCAATCGCGTAGCCATCTCGTCAGCGTCGTCGGGCATGAAGCTGCCGATGCCCTGCTCAAGGGGCCCGACCTGGCGGCGCTGGAAGCCGCGCTCGCTTGGGCGGGCGAGGATGGCAACCATCTCCTCACGCTGGCCGATGCCGCTTATCCAAGGCCCTTGTTGGAAATCGCCGATCCACCACCCGTGCTCTACGTCAAAGGCGATCTTGCATTGTTTACGTGTCCTGTCCTGGCAATAGTGGGGTCGCGTGCGCCTACTGCACAGGGTGAAGCCAATGCAAAAGCCTTTGCTGAAAGTTTGGGTGCAGCGGGACTGGTCATTACCAGCGGGCTGGCGCAAGGCGTTGATACTGCCGCACACCGGGGCGCGCTCGCCGTGGAAGGCGGCAACACCATCGCAGTCATCGGCACGGGGATCGACCGCATCTATCCGGCACGCAATGCCGCCTTGGCGCGTGAAATTGCCTCCAGGGGAGCAATTCTCAGCGAATTCCCTCTTGGGACGCCACCCATGCGCTGGAATTTCCCACGCCGCAACCGCCTGATAGCAGGCTTATCCCTTGGCGTGCTGGTGGTCGAAGCCACACGAGAAAGCGGTTCGCTGATTACCGCGCGTCTTGCTGCAGACATGGGGCGCGAAGTTTTTGCTATTCCCGGCTCCATCCACACGCCACAGGCGCGTGGATGCCACCGCCTGATCCGCGAAGGCGCAAAACTGGTCGAAACCGCCGAGGACGTGTTTGAAGAGTTGCGCGGACGCATCGACGGCGACCTGCCCCGGCATGCTGTGGCGCCCCGACACGCATCCCCTCGTTCGCGCCAGCCGCCGCCCGCACCATCATTGCCTGCTACCATGCCCGCGCATCTTGCGCCTGAAGCCATTCACGTGCTAGAAGCACTGAGCAGTGAAGCGTGTGACATCGACACGCTGGCACTGGCTACCGGGCTTGCCGTTGAGATGCTGCACACCCATTTGTTGACACTGGAACTAGAAGGGCTCGCAGTGCGCCAAATTGGCGGCAGTTTTCTGCGCCTGCACACTGTACGTGTTACCTGACACGGTTTTTATCTGCTTTTTTTCATAAGCTGCTTGCGCGTTTCGCAAAGGCATCTTTATCATCCGCCGCTTCTATCACATAAAAGTAGCCCCTGGTTGCCCGACATGGGCCTGGTCAGTATGAGCAAACAACTTATCATTGCGGAAAAACCTTCGGTTGCGCAGGACATCGCCCGCGCCCTGGGCGGGTTCACCAAGGAAAAGGACTACTTCGAGTCGGACGCTTACGTGCTGTCCTCTGCCGTAGGCCACTTGCTCGAACTGAGCGCCCCCGAAGAATTCGAGGTCAAGCGCGGCAAGTGGACGTTTGCCCACCTGCCTGTCATCCCGCCGCACTTTGCCCTGAAACCGATCGAAAAAAGCAGTGACCGCCTCAAGCTCCTCGTCCGTTTGATGAAACGCAAGGACGTTACCGGCCTGATAAACGCCTGTGACGCAGGGCGCGAAGGCGAACTCATCTTCAACTTCATCAACCAGCATGCAGGCGCAGGCAAACCGGTAGAACGTCTCTGGCTGCAATCCATGACGCCTTCGGCCATCCGTGATGGCTTTCTCCAGCTGCGCGCCGCCAGTGAAGTGGAAGGGCTGCGCAATGCCGCTGTCTGCCGGGCAGAATCCGACTGGCTGATCGGCATCAACGGCACACGGGCGATGACCGCCTTCAACTCCAAAACAGGGGGTTTTCACCTTACCACCGTAGGCCGGGTGCAAACACCGACGCTGGCTATCGTCGTCGAACGCGAAGCCAGAATCCGCAAATTCAAGCCGCGCGACTATTGGGAACTGGAAGCCCGTTTCGCCTGTGCTGCAGGCGTATACACCGGGCGTTGGTTCAATGAACGGTTCAAGAAGCCTGAAGGCGACGAACACGCCAACGCCCACCGGCTGTGGGATAAATCCCAGGCCGAAACCATCCTGGAGAAGTGCAACGGCCAACCGGGCACGGTCACGGAAGAATCCAAGCCCACGACCCAACTCTCGCCGCCGCTTTACGACCTCACCAGCCTGCAACGCGAAGCCAATGCCCGCTTCGGCCTTTCGGCGCGCGTCACCCTGCAACTGGCGCAAGCCCTGTACGAAAAACATAAGGTACTCACCTACCCGCGTACCGATTCCCGTGCGCTGCCGGAAGACTATCTGGGTGCGGTAGGCGACATCCTGAAAAACATGCCGGAAACTTATGCGCCATTTGCCGAAGAAATCGCCCGCCGGGGATGGGTGAAACCCAACAAGCGCATCTTCAACAACGAAAAGATTTCCGACCACTTCGCCATCATCCCCACCGGCGCGCAGCCAAAGATCCTTTCGGAGACCGAGCAGAAAATCTACGACCTCGTCGTCCGGCGCTTCCTCGCCGTTTTCTATCCAGCAGCGGAATACCGGGTCACGACCCGCATCACCCGCGTCAAGGACGAAGCCTTCAAAACCGAAGGCAAAGTACTGCTTTCCCCCGGATGGCTCACCGTTTACGGCAAAGGGTCGAATGACGGGGACGATGCACGGCTGGTTCCGACGCAGCCCAATGAAACGGTGCGCACCGAAGAAATTCTTCTTCGCGCCCTCCAGACCAAACCACCCGCCCGCTTCAACGAAGCCACGTTGCTTTCCGCGATGGAAGGCGCGGGCAAAATGATCGATGACGAAGAACTCCGTGCGGCAATGGCCGAACGCGGCCTCGGCACCCCGGCTACGCGGGCGCAGATCATCGAAGGCTTGATCATCGAACAGTACCTGCACCGCGATGGGCGCGAACTGATCCCCAGCGGCAAGGCGTTCTCTCTCATTACCCTCATCAAAGGACTGGGCATCAACGCCCTGGCCTCGCCCGAACTCACCGGCGGATGGGAATATAAACTCGCGCGCATGGAACGCGGCGAACTCTCGCGCGAAACCTTTATGAACGAAATCGCGGAAATAACGCGCGATGTCGTGGAGCGTGCCCGCCGCTTTGAGTCCGACACCGTGCCCGGCGACTTCGCCACCCTTTCCGTGTTCTGCCCGAAATGCGGCGGCACCGTAAAGGAAAACTACAAGAAATTCGCCTGCCAGTCCTGCGGCTGGGCCACCTGGAAGATCGTCGCAGGTCGCCAGTTCGAGATTGAAGAAATCGAGACCCTGCTGCGCGAAGGCCGCATCGGCCCCCTTTTGGGCTTCCGCAACAGGATGGGCCGTCTCTTCAACGCGGACATCACGTTGAACGACGACAAGCAGCCCGTGTTCGATTTCGGCCAGCCCAAGGAAGGCGAGGCAGCTGAAGCGGTGGATTTCTCCGGCCAGGAACCCATTGGAACCTGCCCCAAGTGCCATGCCCGCGTTTTCGATAACAGCATGGCCTACATCTGCGAAAAATCGACAGGGCCGGAAAAAAGCTGCGATTTCCGCTCCGGCAAGATCATCCTCCAGCAACCCATCGAACGCGAGCAGATGCAAAAACTCCTTGTAGAGGGCAAAACCGAGCTTTTGCGCAACTTTGTCTCCGCCCGTACCCACCGCAAATTCTCCGCTTTCCTCGTGCGCGGATCGGACGGTAAAGTAGGCTTCGAATTTGAGGTACGCGCACCAAAAGCTGCGAAAACGGATGCAAAAGCCGCGAAAACAGATGTAAAAGCCGCAAAAACGGGCACATCGAAAGGGAAAACTGCTGAAACGAAAACTACCTCCCGGCGTGCCCCTGCGAAGAAGCAAAGCGAAAAATAGTGAAATATAGTGATATTTCGCTATAAAAAAATATTGCATGGACGCAACGTACTGCTGATATAGCGGCCCTGCTCAATCGCAAGCCCCAGAGCGTCGCTCCCGTGCGCGATGCCCTGATCAAGAAGGGCATGCTGTATGCTCCTGAACACGGCATGATCGCATTTACCGTTCCATTGTTCGACGAGTTCATGTGTCGGATTATGCCGCCAACCTGAAAGGCTCCCCTTGACGTCTCCCTCCCCCCCCGAACTCCAACGCGACGTTGAGCGTCGCCGCACTTTCGCCATCATTTCCCACCCGGATGCGGGCAAGACCACGCTGACCGAAAAGCTGCTGCTGTTCGGCGGCGCCATTCAGCTTGCAGGGACGGTGCGGGCGCGCAAATCTGCGCGGCACGCCACTTCCGACTGGATGGAAGTCGAAAAGCAGCGCGGCATTTCCGTGACCAGTTCCGTAATGCAGTTCGAGTATCAGGGGCACACCATCAACCTGCTCGACACGCCGGGACACGAAGACTTTTCCGAAGACACCTACCGCGTACTCACCGCCGTAGATGCGGCGGTGATGGTGATCGATGCCGCCAAGGGCGTGGAAGCGCAGACGATCAAACTGCTCAAGGTCTGCCGCCTGCGGGACACCCCGATCATCACCTTCATCAACAAGCTTGACCGCGAAGTGCGCGAGTCCTTCGACCTGCTGGCCGAAATCGAGAGCGTGCTCAAAATCTCCTGCGCCCCTATCACCTGGCCGATCGGCATGGGCAAGGCATTTCGCGGCGTCTATCACCTACTGGCCGACCGCACGCTGGTTTTTGCCCCAGGACAAGAACACAGGAGCGAAGCGGAAGTCGTCGCTGGCCTCGGCAATCCGGAACTCGACTGCCGCTATCCACTCGAAATCGGACAGGTACGGGATGACGTTGCATTGCTCCATGACGCTTCTCCTCCCTTTGACCTTGCGGAATTCCTTGCAGGCCAACAAAGCCCCGTCTTTTTTGGCTCCGGCATCAACAATTTTGGCGTACAGGAAATCCTCCAGGCCCTGATCGACTGGGCTCCGCCGCCTCAGGCAAGAACCGCCTCCGCCGGTGGCGCTGAAACGCGCATGGTGCAGCCGGCGGAACCCGCCTTTTCCGGCTTCGTCTTCAAAATCCAGGCCAACATGGATCCCCGCCACCGCGACCGCATCGCCTTCTTCCGCATCTGTTCGGGCCGCTACAGTTCCGGCATGAAAGTGCTTCATGTGCGCGGCAAGCGCGACATGAAACTCGCCAATGCCCTCACCTTCATGGCG